>JBKJQD010000413.1:0-24591 GCA_046594125.1 Aestuariivirga sp. | reverse complement strand
TCAGAACAGCCTCCCGCCCACAGGAACTTCGCGGTCGACGCCGATCAGGACGACCTCGCCTGACGCATCAGGGAAACCGAGGGTCAGGACCTCGGACATGAAGGGGCCGATCTGGCGGGGCGGGAAATTTACGACGGCGGCGACCTGGCGGCCCATCAGCGTTTCGGGCGTATAATATTTGGTGATCTGGGCCGAGGATTTCTTGACGCCGATCTCAGGGCCGAAATCGATCTTCAGTTTGAAAGCCGGTTTGCGGGCTTGCGGGAAGGGCTCCACGCTGGTGATGGTGCCGATGCGGATGTCTACTTTCAGGAAGTCGTCATAAGTAATCGTCATGTTGTCAGCTGGCCAGTTCGCGGGAGCGTTTCGTGGCGGCGGCGATGGCTTGATCGAAGAGCGGCTGCATGCCGTTCCCGGCCATCAGGATTTGCAGGGCCGCATAGGTGGTGCCCTTGGGGCTGGTGACGTTCTGGCGCAAGGTCGCGGCGGGGGTGCCTGAAACGCGCATCAACTCGCCGGAACCAGACACCGTGGCGCGGGCCAGTTGCATGGCGAGACCGGCGGGAAGCCCCGCCTTCTCACCCGCCGCCGCAAGGCATTCGGTGAGATAGAACACATAGGCCGGACCCGAACCGGAGACGGCGGTCACCACGTCGATCATGGCTTCATCGGCAACCGTCACCACTTCGCCGACGGCGGAAAGAAGTGCGCGCGCCAGTTCAAGCTGGGCGGGCGAGACGTTGGCATTGGCGGCCATGGCGGTGATGCCGCGCCCGATGGCGGCGGGCGTATTGGGAATGGTGCGGATCACGGCGGCATCCGAGCCGAAGTGGCGCTCGAAGGAGGCGATGGTTTTGCCCGCCGCCACCGAAAGGATCAACGGCTTCGAGGCTTTCAGCGCGACGATACCGGGCAAGACATCATCCATCACCTGCGGCTTGACCGCGACGACCACGACCTCGGCATCGCTGATGCTGGAGACAGGCGGATTGAGACGCACGCCGTGGCTTTCCAGCATGGCCTTCATCTCAGGCGGCGGCGAGGGATCGAGTGCAATGACTTTCCGCGGATCAGCACCGCCCTTCAGCCAGCCTTCCAGCATGGTGCCACCCATCTTGCCGGCACCCACCAGCACCAGGGTTCCGCCAAGTCTCACCATCATGCTTCTCCCACGGTTTCGAGCAGGCTCGATTCGAGCGCCTCCTCGGCATTGCGCCCGGCCCATACGACGAACTGGACGGCGGGGAAATAGCGCTCACAGGTCTCGACCGCGAGGCGGATCAGGGTTTCGCACTGGGCGTCGTTGGCCTCGGCCCCGCCGGTCAGCAGCAGGTTGTTGCGGAACATCAGGCTGCCGTCGCTCAGCCACAGGTCGAAGTGGCCGTGCAGGAGCTGCTCGTTGATGCGGGCGATGAGGCGGCCCGTCTCGTCGCGGCGGGCGGGCGGCACCTTGACATCGAAGGCTGCCGCCACATGCAGCGTTTCGAGATCGTCGCGCCAGCACATGGACACCGACAAGTCGCTCCAGCCGCCTTCGATGCGCATCGTCACTTCCGATGGCGTCGAGCGGTCGAAGGCCCAGTCGCGAGCCTCGGCCAGGCGTTCGACGCGGTCGAGCGGATTGGACGTTTCAGTGTCGTAGCCTTGCGAAAGGGGCATGTAGCTTTCCCTGGCGGCTGAAGAATCAGTGTCCAGCCGTGGGGGGACCGTGCCGAAGGCTTTGAGTCGCGGCAAGAGTCGGAGAGGAATTACCGGTGATTCCTCAACAGCCAAATTAATCGGCGCGGGCTTCCGAGGAGGATTCGGCAGGCGGTGCCAGTTTCGCTTCCACAGCCGCAAGGCGCCGCGACAGAGCCTCGTTTTCCTCGCGGGCCTTCTGGGCCATGGCTTTTACCACCTCGAAGTCCTCGCGCTTCACCAGTTCCATGTTGTTGAGCAGGCGCTCCATCTGCGACTGGATCAGGGTGTCGATCTCGCGGCGCAAGCCTTGCGCGGCACCGGCCGCATTGGTCATCATCTTGGCGACTTCATCGAAAAAGCGCGATTGGGTGGCGGTCATGGCAGGGCCCTCGTTTAAGCTTAGCTATGAGCTTCCGGGGGAATCTTCAAGATGCGGTGCCGTCACAGGCGACGTGGAACTTGACTGTCCGGGTGGCTGCGGACACTGTCCGCCGCCATGACTGATTTGGCCGTCCTGACATTCCCCGACTTTGATCCGGTGATCTTCTCGCTCGGCCCCTTCGCGGTGCGCTGGTACGGGCTGGCCTATATCGCCGGGCTGGTCTTTGCCTCTTGGTACATGAAGCGGCTGGTGGCGGCACCTTCGCTGTGGGGCGGAACGAAACCTTCGATGACCGTGCCGCAGATCGACAACTTCTTTCTGTGGTCGGTGCTGGGCGTCGTGCTGGGCGGGCGGATCGGCTATGTCCTGTTCTACAATCCGCTGCATTATCTGGAAGACCCTCTCGATATCATCCGCATGTGGGATGGCGGCATGTCGTTCCATGGCGGCTTTTTGGGCGTGGTGGCGGCCTGTCTTCTTTATGGCCGCAGGATCGGCACCGGGCTTGACCGCATGCTGGACCTGGGCGCTGCCTCGGTGCCGGTAGGGCTGGGGCTGGGACGGCTCGCCAACTTCATCAACGGCGAATTGTGGGGCAGGGCTACGGATGTGCCTTGGGCGATGGTCTTTCCCGCCGATGACTTGCATCTGCCGCGCCATCCGAGCCAGCTTTACGAGGCGGTGCTGGAGGGTCTGGTTCTCTTCATTCTGGTGCGCATCGCCACGCATCGCTTTACGGCGCTGAAATATCCGGGCCGGGCCTCGGGGGTTTTTGCACTGTGGTATGGGCTGTCGCGTATCATCGTCGAATTCTTCCGCGAGCCGGACCGGCAGCTTGGTTACTTCGCGGGCTTCATCACCATGGGCATGATGCTGTCGCTGCCGCTGTGCGCCGTCGGCATCTGGCTTCTCATCCGGTCGCGCCGTGACGCCGCTTGAAAAACTGATCGCCGCGATCATTGCGGACGAAGGCCCGATGCGGCTCGACCGCTATATGGGCCTGTGCCTCGGCCACCCGGAGCACGGCTACTACATGTCGCGCGATCCTTTTGGGGCGCGCGGTGATTTCATCACGGCGCCGGAAATCTCGCAGATTTTCGGCGAGCTGATCGGAGTGTGGTGCATGGCGGCATGGCAGGCGATGGGGGCGCCAGCCGCCTTCAACCTCGTCGAGCTTGGGCCAGGGCGCGGCACGCTGCTGGCCGACATGCTGCGGGCCGCCGCCAAAGCGATGCCGGATTTCGCCGCTTCGGCGGCTGCGCTGCATCTGGTGGAAACCAGTCCGGTGCTGCGGGCCTTGCAGAAGAAGACACTGGGCGAGAAAGTGCGCTGGCATGACAGCATCGAGGCGGTGCCGGAGGGACCGGTTATCGCGGTGGCCAACGAGTTTTTTGACGCCCTGCCAATCCGCCAGTTCGAGCGCCGCGCTGGAACGTGGCATGAGCGTGTCATCGGCCTCGCGGAGGGGCGTTTGGCGCCTGGCCTCAGTCCCGCCGAAATCGGGCAGGGTGGACAGGATGGTGACGTCATCGAGTTTGCGCCACTGCGATCGGCCGTGGCCCGCCAGCTTGGTCAGCATCTGGCACAGGCGCCGGGTGCGGCCCTGATCATCGACTATGGCCACCTGCAAACCGCGCCGGGCGATACGCTGCAGGCGATGCGCAAGCACCAGTTCGTAGCCATCACCGAAGCGCCCGGCGAGTGTGACATCACCTCGCATGTGGATTTCGAGGCGCTGGGCAAAGCCATGGCGCAGGGTGGCGCATCGGTTCATCGGGCGATCACCCAGCGTGACTTCCTGCTGGCCATGGGATTGGCGCAGCGGACGGAGATGCTGGCCACCAAGACTGACGTGCGGACGAGAGGTGTTCTCGAGCGCCAGATGACGAGGCTTGCGGACGCTGACCAGATGGGTAACCTGTTCAAGGTTATCAGCGCAACGTCACCGGCGCTGCCGGTGCCTTATCCATTCGGACGCACATGATAGAGAGCGATGCCCTCAAGGGCGCAGGCCTTGTCCATGGCTTCTTCACCCGCCAGGGCGGCCATTCGACCGGCATCTTTTCGTCGCTCAACTGCGGCATGGGATCGGGCGACGACAAGGCAACCGTGGGCCGCAACCGCGCCGTGGTGGCCGATGCGCTGGCCGTTCCCGAACCACAACTCATCACCGCCTATCAGGTTCACAGTGCCGAAGCGCTCTTCGTGTCGAGGCCGTGGGGCGAGGGCGAGCGCCCGAGGGTCGATGGCCTGGTCACCGCCACGCCGGGTCTGGCCATCGGTGTGCTCACCGCCGACTGCGGGCCGCTGCTCTTTGCCGATTTGAAGGCGGGCGTCATCGCTGCCGCGCACGCCGGCTGGAAGGGGGCTTTGACCGGCGTCACTGAGAGCACCATCGCGGTGATGGAAGCCCATGGCGCCCGGCGCTCCAGCATCGTGGCGGTGATCGGCCCGATGATTTCCCAAGCCGCCTATGAGGTCGGCCCGGAATTCCCGGCGCGGTTCATCGACGCCGATGCCGCCAACGCCCGCTATTTCGTGCCCTCGGCGCGAGCCAAGCATATGATGTTCGACTTGCCGGGCTATCTCGAAACCCGCCTGCGCCGCGAGGGCGTGGGCAAAGTGGTTAATCTGGCGCTCTGCACATTCGATCACGAACAGCGCTTCTTCAGCTACCGCCGCACCACCCACCGCAACGAGAAGGACTATGGCCGCCAGATATCGGCCATCGCCCTTGGTTAGGAGAAACCATGGCCCTGCATTTCAAACCCGCCGAGTATCAGGCCCGCATTGCCAAGGTGACGGCGGCGATGCAGGCGGACAGGCTCGACGGCTTGCTGATGTTCCAGCAGGAGAGCATGTATTATCTCACCGGCTACGACACCTTCGGCTTCTGTTTCTTCCAGTGCCTCTATCTTGGTGTTGACGGCAGGCTGGCGCTGCTGACGCGCTCGGCGGATTTGCGTCAGGCGCAGCACACTTCGAACATTGAAGACATCCGCATCTGGACCGATGCGGCGGGTGCCAAACCAGCCGCGCAGTTGCAGGACATGCTGGACAGTCTCGGGGCCCGCGGAAAATGTCTTGGCATCGAGAGCCAGTCCTATGGCCTCACCCACTACAACGGCAAAGCTGTTGATGCGGCGCTCGACGGTTTCTGTACTCTGGCCGAGGCCAATGAGCTGGTGAACATGGTCCGCGTGGTGAAATCGCCAGCCGAACTGGCATTCGTGCGCAAAGCCGGTGAGCTTGGTGATGCGGCGCTGAAGGCGGCGATTCGCAAGACCAAAGCTGGTGCCGATGAAGGCGAAATCCTCGCAGCCCAGCAGGGGGCGGTTTTTGCCGGAGGTGGCGATTATCCGGCCAATGAATTCATTATCGGTTCGGGCCGCGACGCATTGCTCTGCCGCTACAAGTCAGGACGGCGCAAGCTTTCAGCGCGCGACCAGCTGACGCTGGAATGGGCCGGTGTCTATCGTCACTATCATGCGGCCTTCATGCGCACACTGATCATCGGCAAGCCCACGAAGCATCACAGTGCCATGGATGCCGCCTGCCGCGCGGCGCTGGCCGAGGTCGAATCAGTGCTGAAGCCCGGACAGACCGCAGGTGAAGTCTTCGAAGCCCATGCGCGGGTGATGGACGGGCATGGCATGGCCCGGCACCGGCTCAATGCCTGCGGCTATTCGCTGGGAGCGAAGTTCACACCTTCATGGATGGATCAGCCCATGTTCTACAAGGGCAATCCGGCGGTGATCGCCGCAGGCATGGTGTTTTTCGCGCACATGATATTGATGAATTCCGACGCAGGCGCTGCCTATTGCCTTGGCCGCACCTATATCATCGGGGATAATGGCGCCGACTCAGTTTCGCGCCACCCCTTGGAGATGATAATCCGGTAAATATGCGGCTGTTGGGTAATTTGAAATCGCCGGAGTTTGTCCGGGGCGGGGGCATTTTCGCTGTGCTCTTCGCCTTGGTGCTGTTGCTTGCGTCCTGTTCCAGCGGATCGGGCGTGGTGGGCGGACCGGACCTTCCGGCCCAGCCCGCGGGCAAGACGGTGCCGCCGGTTGCCATCCAGCAGATCACCGGTGTTCCGCCAGGCAAAGTGGCGGATCTGAAGGCGGCGCTGGCGCGGGCGGCGGGCGAGCGCGATATCGGCATTGTCGAAGGCGATTTCCAGAATGGCAGCTTCACGCTGACCGGCAGCTTCCGCGCCCAGAGCGACAGCTCCGGGGTGCATGTCGTCTACCAGTGGCAGTTGCGCGACACCGAGGGGGTACTTGTCCATACCTTCGATGGCGATGAAAATGCCGGCTTGTTCAGCGGCAAGGATGCGTGGGGTGCGGTGACGCCAGCGGTGTTCGAGCGTGTCGCGCGGGCTTCGGCTGAATCCATGGCGGTGCGCCTGTCGCAGCTGGGCTACGCGACGCGGGTGACGGCCCTGTGGGTGCCGCCCGCTGAGTATTTCGCCATGGCCGGACCCGGTGCCGAGCGCGAGGTCGACATGGAAACGCTGGATGGCCCCAATACGGCGCTGGCCATGGACGGGCTTGGGCCCGAATCCGACGTGACCTATGACGAGGCCGCCAATACACCGCCGCAAACCAGGGTGGCCGATGCCGATGAACCTGCCACAGGCAAGACCGCGCGGCCCATTCCCGCGCCCGAGGACAAGGACACCGAAACAGCCGAGGCCGATGATGGCGGCACAGCAATCAGCGCGGTGGCGGTGCTGCCGGTGCGGGGTTCGCCTGGCGGCGGCAATGCCGAGCTCACCTCGGCCATGCGCCGGACGCTGGCGGCGGCGGGCTGGCCGGTGGTCTCGAAGCCCCAGGCCAATGCCATCACCATCATCGGCAGTGTCGATGTGTCGAAGCCCTCGGGCGACCAGCAGAACGTCAAGGTGCGCTGGGTGGTCAAGATGCCGGGCGGCAGCCAGCTAGGTGACGTGAAGCAAGCCAATCTGGTGCCGGCCGGCACTCTGGACGCCGGATGGGGAGACGCCGCCATCGTTGTGGCGGAAGGTGCCGCCGCCGGGATCTTCGACCTCGTCAAGCGCTACCGGTAGCGGCACCGCCGCGGCGTTTTGTTCACAAGCTGAATTGGCGCTTGGCTTCGGCGGCAAGCGGTTGTTATAGACCGCCTTCGGGCAAGACTTCAGGGGAATTGGGCATGATGAAAATCGTGGCAGGCAACAGCAACCGGCCACTTGCCGAATCGATCTGCTCCTATCTCAACATGCCGCTCACCAAGGCGGTGGTGAAGCGCTTCAACGACATGGAGATCTTCGTCGAGATTCAGGAAAATGTCCGGGGGCAGGACATGTTCATCGTGCAGTCGACATCGTTTCCCACCAATGATCACCTGATGGAATTGCTGATCATCACCGATGCGCTGAAACGCGCCTCGGCCAAGCGCATCACCGCCGTGCTGCCCTATTTCGGCTATGCCCGGCAGGACCGCAAACCGGGGCCGCGCACGCCGATCTCGGCCAAGCTGGTGGCCAACCTGATCACCAGGGCCGGTGCCGACCGGGTTCTGACGCTCGATCTGCATGCCGGCCAGATCCAGGGCTTCTTCGACATTCCCACTGACAATTTGTTCTCAGGCCCGGTCTTCGTGCGCGACGTGAAGCAGCATTCGGACGTGGCCAACACGGTGGTGGTATCGCCAGACGTTGGCGGCGTGGTGCGGGCCCGCGCCCTGGCCAAGCGCCTCGATACACCGCTGGCCATCGTCGACAAGCGCCGCGAGCGGGCGGGCGAATCGGAGGTGATGAACATCATCGGCGACGTCGCGGGCAAGTCCTGCATCCTGATCGACGACATCGTCGACTCGGGCGGAACCCTGGTCAATGCGGCGGAAGCGCTGATCGCCAAGGGTGCGAAGGATGTGACCGCCTATATCACCCATGGCGTGTTGTCAGGTGGTGCGGTGTCGCGCATCACCTCCTCGAAACTCAATCAGCTAGTCATCACCGACTCGATACTGCCAACCGAGGCGGTGAAGATCGCCCCCAACATCCGCGTCATCCCCATCGCCTCGCTCTTGGGCGAAGCCATCGGCCGCACCAGCCGCGAAGAGAGCGTGTCGAGCCTGTTCGAATAGATCAGGCGGCGCGGTTTTTCGAGATCATGCCCCAGACGGCCAGCACGATCACTGCGCCGACAATGGCGCCGATCAAGCCCGCGCCCTCGCCAGGCGCATACCAGCCGAGCGCCTGGCCGAGAAAGCTGGCCACGAAGGCGCCGACAATGCCGAGGATCGCCGTCAAGATAAAGCCCTGCGGCTCGTTCTTGCCGGGCATCAGAAACTTGGCCACGATGCCTGCTACAAGGCCGATGATGATCGTCCAGATGATACCCATGGTGCCCCTCTCTTCCAATTGTTTGCCGAATCATTATAGGGCCACGGGAGGTGTCACAACAATGACGAATAATTAATTCAGGCTTTGGACCAGTCCGCCAGTAGACTATATTACATCTAGAGGTGGCGAGGCCAGGTGGCCCGCCCGACAGGAGGCAAATCATGAAACGCAGCTCGATGCCCTCACTCGCGGCCCTTCTTGGCCTGCTGGCCGTTGCCGGTTATCAGAACCGCGACAAGCTCAGCGAACTCCTGAAGGGCGCCACAAAGCCCGCTGATGGGACTGCCACCGATGCCGGTGCTGCGGCAGGCGGCGGCCTGCTGGGCGGCCTCGTGAAGGGCGTCACCGACATGCTCGGTGGGGCGCCGGGGGCTGCCGATGTCAAGGGTGGCCTGACTGACGTGCTCGACAAGTTCCGCGGTGCTGGTCATGGCGATGCGGCTGATTCCTGGGTGGCCAAGGGTCCGAACCAGGCGGTCACACCGTCCCAGACGGAAGGCGCACTCGGCGGTGACCTCATCGACATGCTGGTCAAGCAGACGGGCCTCAGCCGCGCAGACCTGCTCGCCCGCCTGTCGCAGATCCTGCCCGAGGCGGTCGACAAATTGTCGCCCGATGGAAAGATGCCGGCCGCCTGACCGGCCGCACTCAACGCCAGCAGCTGGATCTGTATCGGGGGCGGTAGCCGCGCCGAGACCCGAAACTTGCCTTCCCGCACGGCTTCGTCTATAGGCGCCCCGCCCGGATCGTTTCGTTCACCCCTGGAGGAAGGCTTTCCGGGCCTGTCATATTCAGGAGAATACCATGTCCAAGATCGTTCAGCTCAAGGCCGCGCCGCGTGCCCGGGCAGGCAAGGGGGCCTCTCGCGCAGTCCGCCGGACCGGCCTCGTTCCCGGAGTCGTCTATGGCGACAAGCAGGAACCGCAACTCGTGTCCCTCATCTACAGCGACGTCATGCCCCACGTGCAGACCGGCCGCTTCCTGTCGACGCTGGTCGACCTCGAAGTTGATGGCAAGGTGGTCCGCGCCATCCCTCGCGACGTGCAGTTCGAGCCGGTGCGCGATTTCGTCATCCATGTGGACTTCCTGCGGCTCGGCAAGAATGCCCGCATCGTTGTCAATATTCCGGTGCGCTTCAAGGGCCATGAAACCTGCCCGGGCCTCAAGGCCGGTGGCGCCCTCAACATCGTGTCGCACGAGATATCGCTCTATTGTTCGGCGGATTTCATCCCCGATGAGATCCTCGTGGACATCAGCAGCATGCACATCAATCAGTCGATCCATCTGGCGGATTTGAAACTGCCGGAGAATGTCTCGCCGGTGAGCCGCGACAATCTGACGGTGGTGACGATCGCCGCCAAGGGCAAGGAAGAAGAAGTGGTGGTTGACGCCGCTGCGGGCTCCGCCGAAGTTCCAGCATCCGCCCAGAAAGCTCCGGTTGCCGGTGCTGCTCCGGCGGCGGGCGCCAAGGGTGCCGCTCCGGCCAAGGGTGCTGCTGCCCCCGCAAAGGGCGCTGCCGCCGCTCCGGCCAAGGGTGCCGCTCCCGCCAAGGGCGCTGCTCCGGCGGCTCCTGCACCCAAGAAGAAGTAATCCGCCACGCCTGGGGAGGGCGCCATGCACCTTCTCGTGGGCCTCGGCAATCCGGGGGCCAAATATCACGGCAACCGGCACAATATCGGCTTCATGGCGGTGGACGAAATCGTCCGCCGCCATGGCTTTTCACCGTGGCGGCGGCGCTTCCACGGCGAGACCGCCGAGGCAACGCTGGCTGGCGCAAAGGTGCTGGCGCTGAAGCCGCTCACCTTCATGAACGACAGCGGCCGGGCGGTGGGCGAAGCCATGCGCTTTTATGACATCGATCCGGCGCGGGTCATTGTGCTCTACGACGAACTCGATCTCGAACCGGGCAAGGTGCGGGTCAAGCTGGGCGGCGGGGCGGCCGGCCACAATGGCATCCGCTCGATGATCGCCCATGCCGGCCCGCATTTCCAAAGGGTGCGGCTCGGTATCGGCCATCCCGGCGAGAAGCATATGGTTCACCCCCATGTGCTGAGCGATTTCGCCAAGAGCGACAAGGTCTGGCTGGAACCGCTGATCGAGGCTGTGGCCGAACATATTCCGCTTCTCATCAAGGGTGAGGACGGGTCATTCCAGAACAAGGTGCATCTGGCGCTCTATCCAGCGCCGGAGAAGCCGCCGAGGAAAGCAGAGAGCTGATGGGTTTCAAGTGTGGCATCGTCGGACTGCCGAATGTTGGCAAGTCGACACTTTTCAATGCGCTGACGCAAACGGCGGCAGCCCAGGCGGCGAATTATCCGTTCTGCACCATCGAGCCCAATATCGGCGATGTCGGCGTGCCCGATCCGCGCCTTGAGGTGCTGGCGAAGATCGCGGGCAGTGCCCAGATCATTCCGACGCGGCTGACGTTTGTGGATATCGCCGGGCTGGTGCGCGGCGCGTCGAAGGGCGAGGGCCTCGGCAACCAGTTCCTCGCCAATATCCGCGAGGTCGATGCCATCGCCCATGTGGTGCGCTGTTTCGAGGACGGCGACATCACCCATGTCGAAGGCAAGATTGATCCCTTGGCCGATATCGAGACCATCGAGACGGAACTGATGCTGGCCGACCTCGACTCGCTCGAAAAGCGCGTCGTCAGTCTCGAGAAGCGCGGCAAGACCGGCGACAAGGAAGCCAAGGAACTGGCCGAGCTGATGAACCGGGCGCTGGTGTTGCTGCGCGAGGGGAAGCCCGCCCGCCTGGTCGAGCGCACGCCGGAGGAAGAGAAGATTTTCCGCGGCCTCGGCCTGCTGTCGTCGAAGCCGGTGCTCTATGTCTGCAATGTCGAGGAACCCGCCGCCGACAAGGGTAATGACTTTTCGGCCCGCGTTTATGCGCGCGCCAAGGAGGAGGACGCGGTGGCCTGCGTGGTCTCGGCCAAGATCGAAAGCGAAATCGCCGTTATGGCGGAAGCCGACCGGCAGGATTTTCTTGAAGCCGTGGGGCTGACCGAGCCGGGTCTCAATCGCGTCATCCGGGCGGGTTATGACCTTTTGCATCTGGTTACTTACTTCACCGTGGGGCCAAAGGAGGCCCGCGCCTGGACCATCACCAAGGGCACCAAAGGCCCGGCGGCGGCAGGCGTCATCCACACGGATTTCGAGAAGGGCTATATCCGCGCCGAAACCGTTGCTTATGATGACTATGTGACGGGCCAGGGCGAAGGCGGGGCGCGCGAGGCCGGCAAGTTCCGCCTTGAAGGCAAGGACTATGTGGTGAAGGATGGCGACGTGATGCACTTCAGGTTTGCCAACTAAGCATGCTCCACTACGAAGACTTCCACGAGGGACAGAGCTTCGATCTCGGCACCTATCATGTGAGCCGCGAGGAGATCATCGGCTTTGCCCGCGAATTCGATCCGCAGCCGTTTCATCTCGATGAAGAGGCAGCGAAATCCTCCGTGCTCGGAGGATTGGCGGCATCGGGCTGGCACAATTGCGCCATCCTGATGCGCATGATCTGCAATGGCTATCTCAATAATTCGGCGGGCATGGGATCGAGCGGCATTGACGATGTCAAGTGGATGAAGCCGGTGTTCGCGGACGAAACGCTCACCGGCACCATGACGGTATTGTCGAAGCGCGTGTCAAGCAAGCGCCCCGAGATGGGCATTCTCAAGTGCCACTGGCAATTGCGCAATCTGGCGGGCGAAGTGAAAGTCGAGCAGACGGGCGTCAATTTCATGCGGGTCCGCCTGCCATGATGGGGCTTCATCTCGAGGACGTTGAGCCGGGCCAGGTCTTCGAACTCGGCAGTTATTGTTTCACGCGCGACCGGATGCTGGCCTTTGCGACGGCCTATGATCCGCAACCTTTCCACGTCGATGACGAGGCGGCGGCGCGCGGCCCCTTTGGCCAGCTTGCCGCCAGCGGCTGGCATACGGGGGCGGCGTGGATGAAATGCTACATTGCCACCAGCGATGCGGCGGAAGCACGGCGCCGCGCGCAAGGCCTGTCATGGGTCGGCACCGGACCATCGCCCGGCGTCAGCAATCTCAAATGGCTGAAGCCGGTCTTCGTTGATGATGTGATCAGCTACCGCTGCACGGTGACCGCCAAGCGCGAGATGGCAAGCAGGCCCAAATGGGGCCTGATGTTTTCCACTGGCGAGGGTTTCAATCAGAGGGGCGGACTGGTCTTCAGCTTCGACGGCAAAGTGCTGATGGCGCGGCGGACACTCTCATAGGACTACGAGATTCACACATCTTGCCATTCGGCCGGACCGCTGACGGCGACAGTCAAGCTTTTGCTATTTCTTACTTTATACCAACGGCCCTTGAGATTGACCCATAGCGGACAAATTCCCCCCTTGCCGTCATCCTCCGCGAAAGCGGAGGAACCATCTTTCCCCGGTGCATGGACCCTCCGCTTGAAGCGGAGGGTGACGGATCAGGGGACGGTGATGCACACGAGTCAGGAGCACAGGCCGTTGGTATTAATTCCGTCATCCCGGCGAAAGCCGGGACCCATCGGGCATCAGGCTCTGACGGTGCAAATTGAGCCCAGTCGCGCCATGGGTCCCGGCTTTCGCCGGGATGACAGCAGGAGAGTGGGTGCGACTCAACTTCAACCGGGAAGACCTTAGCATACTAATGCCCCTCAAACCCCACCAGCGTATGCACTTTCACACCCTTGGCTTTCAGTTTGGCCGCACCGCCCAAGTCCGGAAGGTCGATCACAAACGCGGCGGCGACCACTTCGCCGCCTGATTTGCGGATCAGGTCGATGGCGGCACCCGCTGTGCCGCCGGTGGCGATCAGGTCATCAATCAGCAGCACGCGGTCGCCTTTCTCGATGGCGTCGGCGTGGATTTCGATGGTGTCGACGCCATATTCCAGTGCGTATTCCTGACCGATGACGCGCGACGGCAGCTTGCCCTTCTTGCGGATGGGGATGAAACCACGGCCGAGATTGTGGGCGACAGCACCGCCCAGAATGAAGCCGCGCGCCTCGATGCCGGCCACATAGTCGATCTCGCCCTTGATGAAGGGCCAGGCCAGTTCATCGACGGCGGCGCGGAAGCCATGCATATTGGACAAGAGCGTGGTGATGTCGCGGAACAGGATGCCGGGCTTGGGATAGTCCGGAATGGTGCGGATGTAGCGCTTGATGTCGAAGCCGTTGCGGAGGTCCATCGGTTGTCCTTTCAGTCAGGGCCACTTTACCTGAGGCGGCATGGAGGACAAGATCGACTCGACGTTGCCGCCGGTTTTCAAACCGAACAATGTGCCCCGGTCGTAGAGCAGGTTGTATTCCACGTAGCGGCCGCGGCGGATCAACTGTTCCTCGCGGTCGGCTTCGGTGAAGGCAGCTTCCATGTTGCGGCGGACCAGTTGCGGATAGATGTTCAGGAAGGCCAGCCCCACGTCCCTGGTGAAGGCGAAGTCGGCGTCCCAGTCGCCGGAGTTGAAATGGTCATAGAAGATGCCGCCGATGCCGCGCGGTTCGTTGCGATGCGGCAGGAAAAAATACTCGTCGCACCAGGCCTTGAGTTTTGCATAGTCCGCCACCTGATGGGCATCGCAGGCGGATTTCATGGCGGCGTGAAAATCCACCGTGTCCGGATGATCCTGGGTACGGCGGCGGTCTAGAACCGGGGTCAGGTCAGCGCCGCCGCCAAACCAGGTTTTTGTGGTGACGATGAAACGGGTGTTCATGTGGACGGCGGGAACAAAGGGGTTCCACGGATGGATGATGAGTGAAATTCCCGAGGCCCAGAAGCGCGGATCCTCGGCGGCGCCGGGTATCTGGCCGCGGAATTCGGGCGAGAACTCGCCATGCACGGTGGAGCAATGAACGCCGGCCTTTTCGAACACCTTGCCGTGCAGCATCGACATGACGCCGCCGCCGCCTTGCGGCCTGTCCCAGGCCTTGCGTTCGAACCTGCAATCCGCGTCGATGGCTTCAAGGCTGGCGCAGATTTCATCGCGGAGAGACTCGAACCAGTTGCGGGCGAGCGTCTTGCGGTCTTCGATCTCGGTCATTGGCTGAACATCCTGAGTTGACGCATGGCCTCACCGGTTAGCATCGCACAAGCGAGCGCAACATTGATCGAGCGCAAACCGGGTTGCATGGGGATGAGCAGCCTTGCCGAAGCGGCGTCGTGGACATGGTCCGGAACGCCCGCCGATTCGCGTCCCATCAGGATGATGTCGCCGCTGGCGAAGGCAAAATCAACATAGGGCAGGGTGGCCCGGGTGCTGGCCAGCAACAATCTCCGCCCGCTGGTTTCCGCCTGGAATGCCGCCCATGAGGCATGGCGGATGAGGCTGGCCTTGTCGAGATAATCCAGGCCCGCCCGGCGGAAACTGGAATCAGTCATGACGAAGCCCGCCGGTTCGATCAGTCTGACGGTCAGGCCAAAACAGGCGGCCAGGCGCAGGATGGTGGCCGCGTTGGGTGCGATGTCGGGCTGGTAGAGGGCGATTTCGATCATGATTCCGGCCTTTTAACCCAACGCACGGCAAACTGGAAATTCCTGTGTTGCTGCGACACTTGATGGCTAGACTTATAGGCCTTGCAATGTCAAAACGGCCCGGGTTTATGCGCCGGGGGGACCTTGCTGCCCCCAATCCCGGGGGCCGGCGCGGCAACATAAAGGGAAAATAGACGTGTCCACAGCGGAACATGCGGAACTCAACCGGCGCGATTTTCTGTATATCGCCACCGGTGCCGTGGGTGCCGTCGGCGCTGCGCTGACGGCCTGGCCATTTATCGCCCAAATGAATCCCGACGCCTCGGTGCTGGCGATGTCGTCGATCGAAGTCGATCTGGCGCCGATTGCCGAAGGTCAGGCCATCACCCTCAAGTGGCGCGGCAATCCGGTGTTCATCCGGCACCGCAATGGCAAGGAAATCGAATCCGCCAAGACGGTGGCGATGGAGGATCTGAAGGATCCGCTGGCCCGCAACGCCAACGTCAAGGACGGCGATGCGGCAACCGATGAAAACCGCGTGGTTGGCGGCAAGGAACAGTTCCTGGTGATGATGGGTGTCTGCACCCACCTGGGCTGCGTGCCGCTTGGCAATGATGGCGATTACGCGGTGGTCGAGGGTTCGCAGAAGACCGGCGGCTGGCTATGTCCCTGCCATGGTTCGCATTACGATACTGCGGGCCGCATCCGCAAAGGTCCGGCACCCCAGAACCTTGCGGTTCCGGTCTATGCCTACCTCACCGACACCAAGATCCGCATCGGTTAAGAAGGACTTTTCCCCATGAGCGGACACGCCACCAACAAGCAAAGAAGTGCTCTCGGCCAGTGGTTCCATGAGCGGCTTCCCGTCACCGATCTCACCGATCACCTTCTCGATTTCCCGACACCGAAGAACCTTAACTACTGGTGGACCTTCGGCGGTATCCTGGCGATCATGCTGGTGGTGCAGATTGTCACCGGCATCGTGCTGGCCATGCATTACACGGTGCATGTCGACATGGCCTTCGCCTCGGTCGAACATATCATGCGCAACGTGAACTACGGCTGGCTGTTGCGCTACTTGCATTCCAACGGCGCCTCGATGTTCTTCATTGCCGTCTACATCCACATTTTCCGCGGCATGTATTACGGCTCCTACAAGGCGCCGCGCGAGGTGCTGTGGATGATCGGCGTCCTCATCTACCTCGTCATGATGGCCACCGCCTTCATGGGTTACGTGTTGCCGTGGGGCCAAATGAGTTTCTGGGGCGCCAAGGTCATCACCAATCTGTTCTCGGCCATTCCGTTCTTCGGCGATGCCATCACCACCTGGCTGTGGGGCGGCTATGCCGTCGATAACCCGACGCTCAACCGCTTCTTCTCGCTGCATTACCTGCTGCCCTTCGTGCTGGCGGCGCTGGTGGCGCTGCATATATGGGCGCTGCATGTGCCGGGCAACAACAACCCGACCGGCGTATCGGTGAAGGGGTCCCAGGACACGCTGCCGTTCCATCCTTATTATACGATGAAGGATGGCTTCGCGATCGTCGTGTTCCTGATGCTCTACATGGCGTTTGTGTCGTTCGCGCCCAACTATCTGGGTCATGCCGTCAACTATCAGGAAGCCAATCCGCTGGTGACACCAGCCCATATCGTGCCGGAGTGGTATTACCTGCCGTTCTACGCGATCCTGCGGGCCGTCCCCGACAAGCTGGGCGGTGTCATCGCCATGTTCGGCTCGATCCTCATCCTGTTCGTTCTGCCGTGGCTCGACACGTCGCGGGTGCGCTCGGGTACCTACCGGCCGATCTTCAAGCAGTTCTTCTGGGTGTTCGTCATCGTCTGCGTGGCGCTGGGCTACCTTGGCTCGAAGCCGCCGGAAGGTGCTTATGTGGTGTGGTCGCGCATTCTGACGGCCTATTACTTCGCGCACTTCATCATCATCCTGCCGCTGATCGGCCTGCTTGAAAGTCCGAAGCCTTTGCCGGCGTCGATTTCCGATGATGTGCTTGCCAAGACCAAGCCATCTGCTCTTGCGGCACCGGCCGAGTGATTTGGGGGACAGACCGATGAAAATGCTCAAGACACTCGCTACATTGATGGCCGGACTGGCGCTCTTCGCCGGTGCGGCCATGGCGGAAGGCCAGAAGGACGCCAAGGGCATCTCCTTCTCGTTCGAGGGACCGTTTGGCAACTTTGACAAGGGCCAGCTGCAACGCGGCTACAAGGTCTACAAGGAAGTCTGCGCGAACTGCCATTCGATGCAGTACGTCTCGTTCCGTAACCTGTCGGATCGTGGCGGGCCGGGCTTCGAGGAAGCCCAGGTCAAGGCGCTGGCCGCCACCTTCACCATGAAGGATGGCCCCGGCGAGGACGGCGAGATGTTCGACCGTCCGGGCCTGCCGTCGGACCGCATCCCGTCACCTTTCGCCAATGAACAGGCGGCGCGCTCGGCCAACGGCGGCGCTTATCCGCCCGACCTGTCGCTGATCACCAAGGCACGGGCGGGCTGGTATGGCACGTTCAACCAGCTGGTGAATGGCATCGGCGGGCCGCAGTATGTCTATTCCGTGCTGACCGGCTATGAAGAACCTTCGGAAGAACTGAAGAAGGAACAGCCGGAAGGCAAGTACTACAATCCCTACTTCTCCAACGGCCACTGGATTGGCATGCCGCCGCCGCTCTCCAAGGGCCAGGTGAAGTATGACGACCGGCCAGACGACTACGAGGCCAATGTCGAAGAGATGGCAACGGACGTTTCGGCCTTCCTTGCCTGGACTGCTGAACCCAAGTTGGAAGAGCGCAAAAGCCTCGGCTTCATGGTAATGATCTATCTCGGCGTGCTCGCCCTGCTGCTATACTTGGTGAAGAAGAAAATCTGGGCCAACGTCGCGCATTGAGGTTGGTGATCAGGCCCGGATGAAAATCGTCCGGGCCTTTATCATAAGGGCTTCGCGGTCTTCATCGGCGAGGTCACCGAGTTTCTTGACGATCAGGATGTTGGGCAAGGTGAACACCTTCCAGCGCACGTAGCAAGCCTGATTGAGGCCCGACTCGCGGGGTTTGACGATGGCGTGGTCGCTTGGCCATTGGTCGAGCGCCGCCGTGGTGATCATCGCCATCATGCTATGATCATTGGCCGCATTGAACTCCCTGGTCGAGATGATGAGGGCGGGGCGCCGTTTCACGGCGGGCCGTTCCATGAATGGAAACGGCACGGCCACCACGTCCCAATGGTTACAAATCATGGAAGGCCTTTTCGTCTTCCTCTGACTCCCATTCACTCAGAGACTTCTGGATATCCGAGAGATAGGTGTCGCGCGGATCGACAATTTTGAATTCAAGATGGTCGCCGCGCCTGGCTTTCATCGCTTTCCAGAAATCAAGAGTGCTGCCGATTGGTCTTAGCCCCAAGGTCGGCCGCCCATCCTTGCCATTGGCCATGCGCTCCCAATCGCCGCGATGGCCTTCGATATCGAGCTTCAACCTGGTGCTTGCCGGAAGTTGCCGGAGCAGAGCAATTGTGTTGCTGTCGGCGTTCACATTCTTTAGCCAGATCACATCGTCATTGTTGAGAAACGTGCCCATGACATCCTCGCCTCATTCGCATCGCGATTATCAGGATGAGATCATTTGTTGGGTGTGTCAACCCCACCCCCACCCCACCCCTCTGGGGGTGATTGACCCATGACCAATTCAATTCTCGGCATCGTCGGCGGTTCGGGCGTTTACGACATCGAGATGGACAGGGCGCGCTGGAAGACGGTGAAAAGCCCGTGGGGGCAGCCGTCGGATCAGGTGCGGGCGGGCGAGATCGCAGGCCTTCCGGTGGTGTTCCTGCCGCGCCATGGCCGGGGCCATGTCTATTCGCCGACGTCGATCAATTATCGCGCCAATATCGATGTCATGAAACGCATGGGGGTCACCGATCTGGTTTCGCTTTCGGCGGTGGGATCGCTCAAGGAGGAGCTGCCGCCCGGCACCTTCGTTCTTGTCGACCAGTTCATCGACCGGACCTTGGCGCGCGAGAAGAGTTTCTTCGGTACGGGCTGCGTCGGCCATGTGCCCTTTGCCCATCCGGTGTCGCCGGGATTGGCGGATGTGGTTGATGTGGCCCTCAAGGCCGAGGGTATCGCCCATGCCCGGGGCGGCACCTATGTGGTGATGGAAGGTCCGCAATTCTCGACGCTGGCCGAGTCGCAATTGTACCGTTCGTGGGGTGCCTCGGTCATCGGCATGACCAACATGCCGGAGGCCAAGCTGGCGCGCGAGGCGGAGATTTGTTACTGCACGGTGGCCATGGTGACCGATTATGACTCCTGGCATGCGGACCACGGCGAAGTCGATGTCGCCAAGGTGGTGGCGGTGCTCAAGGCCAATTCCGGGAATGCCAGAAGGCTGGTGACGCGCATCGCCGCGCAACTCCCGCGCCTGCACCAGCCATGTCCCGCAGGCTCCGACCGGGCGCTCGACCATGCCATCATGACGGCACCGGAAAGGCGCGATCCAAAACTGGTGAAGAAATTGTCGGCGGTGGCGGGCCGGGTGCTTGGCGCAGCTCGGACCCCCTGATTTATTACTGCACCTTGGCGGCGTGGGTTTGCTGGCTGCGGCGGTAGACCAGTTGCACGAAGGGATGGCGGATCAGCTTTTTCTGTTCGGCGGCATCGAAGGCATCATGTTTCTTGGTGCAGGATTTTCGCGCCACCTCCCACAGTTTGGTGGCGCGGGCGTCGGCCTCGGCGCAGGTCTTGACGTCAATGGCATGGACCTGGCGCTCAAGATTGGCGGCACAGCCCAGCCAGATGGCGCGGTGGGTTTCCTCGTGAAGCTTGAGAAACCGGGAAAACTGCTGCCAGCGGCGGCGGTCGAGGGGCGCCAGAACCTTCTCGTTGGTGATCTTCGGAAGCTTGATTTCGAAATCGATGTTCAGCCGGTAATCCTTGATCTGGCAGGTTCCGGCCTGCGTCAGCTTGCCATCCTGGGAGGAGACGGCCGATGTGGCGGCATAGGCCTTGGCGCCATTGACGCGCGGCCCCTTGTTGAGCATGGCGCGATAGATGTCCTGGGGCGTCTTGCCGCCAACCGGGTAGTACACATACTTGGTCGTAAAGGCTGGCTTGGCGGCGGCGCCGGCTGCCAGTCCCGAAGCCATGATGGCGATCAACAGCAGTTGAATGAGTTTCATGCCGTCCCCCTGTTGGCGCTCAAGTATTGGCCGCTGCCGCCGTCAAATCAAGGACGGAAACTCACCCCTTGCCCGTGTGCCGCCTCTGCATCATAATCAATTGGGGGACACCGATAGGGGTCGTGCTTCTCATGCGACAGAACGGCACTGTTAAATTTTTCAACCAGGCCAAGGGCTACGGATTTGTATCGCCGGATGGTGGTGGCAAGGATGTGTTCGTTCACATCACCGCCGTACAGCGCTCAGGGATTCCGGAACTCAACGAAGGCCAGAAGATCAGTTTTGAAGTCCAGGCCGACAAAAAGGGGCGCGGTCCCCAGGCAGTCGATCTGCAACTCGTCTGACTGGTAGAAGTTACGTTGGCGCGAAAGCTGGAGCCGGGATGCATAGGATCCGCTGGGCTGTGATTTTTCTGTGCGCGGCATTGTTCATCCCGCAGGCAGTAGCGGGACAAAGCTGCACCTGCCGCGCCAATGGCGAGAAATATGAGCAGGGGCAGATCCTCTGCATCCGGGGCAGGCTGTCGCGCTGCACGATGAACCTCAATAATACCAGCTGGAAGACGATTTCCGATACCTGCCCGGAAGTGCGCTTGCCGCGATCACTCCTGGACCGGCTGGCGGGTGGCCCGGCCCATGACGCCCGCGCAATACGGCAATGCATCTGACCGGCTGAGGTTTGCGCCGCAACTGCATCGACAGGCGATGAAATTTCGGGCACAGAAATTTCATGAAACGCGCTCTTGTTTTCCAGCACATGGATCATGACCACCCCGGCCGCTTCCTCGACTTCTTTGCCGAGGACAATATCATCCCCCAGCAAGTGCGGCTGTTCGAGGGCCAGGCCATTCCCGATCTTGGCGGCTATGATTTGCTCTTTGTGCTGGGCGGAGCCCAGGACACCTGGCAGGAAGACCAGCATCCGTGGCTGAGCGAGGAGAAAGATGCCATCCGCGAGTGGGTGATGGACCGGGCCAAGCCGTATTTCGGCGTCTGCCTCGGCCACCAGCTCCTATGCAGCGCATTGGGCGGCGAGGTGGGTTTGACCGACAAGCCCGAGGTTGGCGTCCATGATGTGACGCTCACCGGGGATGGCCGTGACCATCGCCTGTTCGAAGGGCTGGGCGACAGCCACAAGGTCATGCAATGGCATTTCGCCGAAGTGACGCGCGCCCCCCAGCAGGCGTGTGTGCTGGCCTCTTCGGCCAATGCGGCGGTGCAGTCGGTGGCCATCGACAGCCATGCGGTGAGCACCCAGTTCCATTGCGAATTCTCGCCGCAGACCATGGCTGGCTGGTCGTCGCTGCCAAACTATGTCGCCAACCTTGAGAAATACCGTGGACCGGGCGCCTATCCCGAACTCATCGCCGAAGCCTATCCGCTGATGCCTCAGATGGCCGCCATGACGCGGCGCATCTATGACAATCTGGTCACCGCAACCGGCCTGCGGAAGTAGAACCGTTCACCCCAGCAACTGTTCCCTGGTGATCCACAAGACTTCGCCTTGGCTTTCCTCGGTGTCGAGCCAGAGGAAATCGAGAAGCGGATATTCGCCAGCCAGAATCTCACGGCCGGTACCGATCTCGCAGAGCAGGCCGCCGCCGGGGTTGAGGTGGTCCGCCGCCTCGCTGAGGATGCGGCGCACGATGTCCAGCCCGTCCTCGCCACCCAGATGCGCCATCACCGGTTCATGGGCATATTCAGGCGTGAAGGCATCGACTTCAGCACCCGCCACATAGGGCGGATTGGTGATGATCAGGTCATAGCTGCGGCCTTCAACCGCCTCGAAAAGATCGCCCTCCAGGAGATTGATACGATTGGCTAAATCATTGTCGTCGACGTTGATGCGGGCAACCTCCAAGGCGCCCGGCGACAGGTCTGCGGCATCGACTTCGGCGTTGGCAAAGAGCGATGCGGCGAGGATCGCCAGGCAGCCGGAACCGGTGCACAGGTCGAGGACGGTGGCGATGCGGTCCGGCTCGGGGATCAGGCTGGCATCGCTGCCCGCGAAAATTTCGCCGAACATCAGCTCGCCGATATAGGAACGCGGCACGATGACCCGCTCGTCGACATGGAAGGGTACGCCGTGGATATAGATGCGCTGCAGCAGATAGGCGGCGGGCTTGCGGGTTTCGATCCGTGCACGGATGATGCCGGCCAGCGCCCGGCGCTCGGCCTCGAGCAGCCTGGCATCGAGCCAGGGGTTGATGTCGTCGACCGGCAGCTTCAGGGTTTCGAGGATGATGAAGGCGGCTTCGTCGATCACCGAGGTGGTGCCGTGGCCATGGCTCAGCCGGGCATTGCGGAATTCACTGATCGACCAGCGCAGGAAGTCGCGGATGGTGCGGAACTCGGCGGTGGCGGCGTCAGCGTCTGGCATAGCGGCGTTCCCTGCTGGCGCTGTACAGCGCCTGAATCACAATGGCACCCAGAATCACAGCCCCGCCCGCGAATGTCCAGACGGGAGGCAGTTCCCTGGCCACCAGCCAGGCCCACAGCGGTGACAAGGTCGGTTCGACCAGGGCGATGAGCGACAATTGGGCGGCGGGAACGCCGCGCGACCCCACCGTGAAAAGGATCATCCCCAGGGTGAGCTGTACCGATCCCATGACGAAGATCCAGGCAAAATTGACCCAGCCGATGGCCAGGGCGTCCATTCCCGCATGGCCGCGCAGGCCGGTGGGCAGCAGCAAGACGGCGGCACTGATGGCGATGAGGAAGAGGGCGTTCCAGATCTGGGCCACCGACATTTCGGTTTTTTGACCCCAGCGCAGCAACACAGCATAGGCGGAAAAGCACAGGGCCGAATAAAGCGCCAGCGCTGTTCCGGTCAAACCGCCACCGGCTTCGGTGCCATAGAAGATCAGTCCCATGCCGGCCAGCGCCACGGCCATGGCGAACCAGGTGACGGTTGCCGGGCGCTCGCGCAGGATCCAGAACCCGAGCATGGCGGAGAGGAACGGGGTAATGCCGGTCATGAAAATGGCCTGGGCGACGGTCGTGTGGAACAGTGCCGCCACGAAAGTGAGGCCCGCCGTGCCGACCGCCACACCGGCAATGACGGCGTTCATGCCCGCGCTGATGATCCGCGACGGAAGCGCTGTGCCGAAACGATAGCCGAGCCACAGGCCTATGATGACCAGCACGGTCAGCGAGCGGTAGAAGATGATCTGCCAGACATCGACATTATCGGTCAGCCGTACCAGCGCACCACCGAGACTCCAGCACATGGCACCGGCCGCTGCGAAGGCAACGCCGCTGCGGTAGCTGATGGCCTTGGGGTTCATGCTGGTTCTTGTCTGGCGCTGACAGCGGCGGCGAGGATGAAGATGGTGAAAATGGAGGCCAGGACATAGGGTAGCCCATCGGGACCGAATCCGGCAATGGACCAGCCGGCGACGAGCGATCCCACCAGGGCGCCCACCCCCCAGATCGTCGAGAATGACGCTGTGCCGGTCACCAGTTCATGGCCGGAGAAACGCTCGCCCAGTTCGGACAGCGACACAGTGTAAATGCCAGCCGAGGCCGCACCCGCCACGGTCAGCACCGGCCAGAGCAGGGGCGTGCCGAAGGTCAGGGGAATGAGTGCTGATGCCGCGGCGGTGGCAATGCCGCAGCCCACCATCACCAGGCGTTTCGGAAAATGATCGGCGCACCAGCCAATGGGGAATTGCAATATCGTATTGCCAATGATGAAGGCGGTCAGGACCAGCGCGGCGGTTTCCCGGTCAAAGCCCTTCTTCACCGCATAGACCGGCAGGAAGCTGAGGTTGGCCGCGTCGATGATGGCGAACATGCCGACCGCAAAGAGCAGCATCGGCGCCTTGCGGGCAAAGCCCAGGACCGAGAGCGGCCGCTCGTCGGCGCTGTCGACGGCTTCGTCCCTGACGAAGAAGATCGGGATGGTGGCAACCAGCAGGATGAGGGCGCCGATGATGAAGGGGGCTGGCGTATCAATGCCGGTAACCGAGATCAGAGCCGGGCCACCGCCGAAACTGACGGCAAGGATTGAAGTGTAAAGCGCCAGGATGCGGCTGCGCCATGCCCCTTCGGCGAACTTCACGATCCACGCCTCGCTGATGGCGAAGAGTGTCGATACGAAGAAGCCGTGCAGGATGCGCAGGCCGAACCACCAGTTGAAAACCGGAAACAGCGGATAGCAAACGATGACGGCGGCGGTGAGAATGCCAGCACCGATCACCACGCGTTTGGCGCCGAAGCGCTGCACGAAAGGCGGGATGGCGAAGACCGACAGCACGATCCCCAGCGGCTGCATGGCGGAATTATAGCCGATCCATTGGGCGTTGATGCCCTGCTTCTCCATGATCAGCGCCAGCAGCGGGAACATCAGGCCGAGCGTGAAGCCGAAAACGGTGATGGCGCTGATGGCCGCCAGCAGGTTGATGATGCGCTGCCTATCCACGGGTGTCCTCGCGCACCAGCTTGCCGCCATTGAGGGCGAGGCCAATGACGCTGGCTTCCTTCTATGTGATCCTGCTGATTG
>JBKJQD010000090.1:0-3016 GCA_046594125.1 Aestuariivirga sp. | reverse complement strand
GTGAGATCGGCCTTCCAGAAATAATATTGCAGATCGAGGCTGCGCCCGGCCAGCCGCGCTGTTTCGTAACGCGCCGCAAAGGCGCCATGGTTGCTGGTCAGCAACAGCAGCCCGGTTTGGCCAGGATGTGCTGCCTCCAGTGGCGCGATGGCCCCGTCCAGTGCCGTCTGTGACTCCTGGCGCGGCAGGGCGAAGGAATTGGCGCCGGTGTCGCGCTGCCCGACTTTGCCGAAGATATAGGCATATGCGGTGATTGCCGCGCCCAGAACGACGGCGGCGATTGACATTGCAGCAAACAAGTTCATCTGCAACCATAGTGGCGTAGCGCCGTTGTCCACGGTACAAGCGTCATGGATATGATCACGTCAAATATTTGCATCACCGCCGCAACCGTTATCCCCGATCCCGTTCCACCGGGCGCGGTTGCGCCGGCTATGGTCTCGGTGGCATCCTACAACATTCACAAATGTGTGGGAACCGATGGCGTTTTCGATCCAGCCCGCATTCTCAATGTCATCCGCGAGATCGACGCCGATATCGTGGCGTTGCAGGAGGCGGACGCCCGCTTCGGCGACCGGCGTGGCCTCCTCGACCTCGCGGCGCTCCACCTGCATTGCGGCTATCGCGCCGCCACGCTCACCCGTTCCGGCGGTCCAAGCCATGGCTGGCACGGCAATGTCATCCTGTTCCGCGATGCCATCGTGCACGGCGTTGAACGAATGCGGCTGCCGGGGCTGGAGCCGCGCGGCGCCGTGGTTGTCGATATCGACATCGGCGGCCGCGCCTTGCGGGTCATTGCAGCCCATCTGGGCCTGCTGCGCCGCTCCCGGGCCCAGCAAGTCTCGGCCATCCTCGCCGCCGCGCAGCCCGGGGACGGCCGTGGCGTGATCGTCATGGGCGACATGAACGAGTGGCGCATGGGGTCAAGGTCATCGCTGCGCATGTTCGGCCCGGTCCTGTCGCATGCCGGATCAACGGTCGCCAGTTACCCGTCGCGCATGCCGCTCTTGCCGCTCGACCGGGTGCTGGTCAGCCGCGACCTCGATGTCGCGGCTGTGCAGGTGGTGAACACTCCCCTGTCGCGCATCGCCTCCGACCATTTGCCAGTCAGGGCGCTGGTGAGGTTCGCGCCAGGACTTGAACCAGCCAGTCCTCAGCCGCGCACCTTGCTGAGCGCCCCGGCCTAGCGGGCCAGCCCGGCGCTGGCACTTGCGCCGCGCCGTCTTTTCAGACTAGGTTTCATTTGAGGGGCCCCCGCGATACCAAAGAGAGAGACAGTGATGAACCGTACACTGATAATCGCTTCGGCCCTGGCGCTGATGGCCACGACGGCCCTGGCCGCTCCGGTGGAGACCTTGGCACCCGCCGTTGGACCGCCCACTACTTCCGTCAAGGTTTCGCTCAGCGGTTTCGCCGCATCGTCGGCGGTTGATATCTACTTTGACACCACCGACCTGTGTCTCGCCTTTACCACGCCCGCCGGGGTGGCGACCTGCACCATCAACGTGCCCAGGGATGCCCAGCCGAAGACCCACTACATCACGGCATTGGTGCGCGGCACCGCCAGCGGCGCCCAGAAACCTTTCCTGGTACGCAGCAGTATGCCGCAGTTCCATGGCCGCAATGGCCTGCATTCCGGCGTGAACCCCTATGAGAACACGCTGAACGAAAGCAATGTAGGCGACCTCGATGTGCTGTGGACCAAGCCGATCGGAGCTTCGGGCACTGACGGCTCGCCGGTCACCTTCAATGGCATCGTCTATGTCGCGGGCCTCGACGGCAGGCTCTACGCCTTCAACGCCCTGACCGGCGCCACCATCGCCGGATTTCCCGTGGTGGTCACGTTTTCGGGGATTCTCGATAGTACGCCTGCGGCGGGCGGAGGCCGCGTGTTTGTCGGCGGCCGAGACAACCAGCTCCATGCCTACAATTCCGCGACCGGCGCCGCCGTCAGCGGATTTCCGCAGACCCTTGGCGGAATAGTCGAGGGAACGCCAGTCCTGGCGCTTGGCAATGTCTATGTCGGATGCGATGACGGCAAGGTTTATGCATTCAATGCCACGACTGGTGCCGCCGTGCCGGGATATCCGGTGACCGCTGGAGGTGCAATCCTTGCCACGCCAACGGTCTACGACGGCAAGCTCATTGTTGGATCACCAAACTTCAACATCTTCGGTTTCGATGCACTGACCGGGGCTTCCCTTACCGGTTATCCGCTGACTACCGGCAACTCGATCTTTAGCACTGTCGCCGCCGCTGGCGGCCGGGGGTATGTCGGGTCACAAGATGGAAAACTCTACGGCTTTACCCTGGCGACGGGCGCGGCGCTGCCCGGCTTCCCTTTTGTGACGGCTGGCGGCATTGGATCGAGCCCGGCTGTTGCCAATGGCAAGGTCATCTTCGGCTCCAATAATGGCGTTGTCTATGCCCTCCGCACCAATGATGGCTCAGTGGTCTGGAGCACCGTGGCGGAAGCTGGAGACGCCATCTTGGGTTCGCCCATGGTGGCCAATGGCGTGGTTTATGTCACCGGTAGCCTGTCCCTTCATGCCCTGTCTCTCGCCACCGGCCAGCTTCTGTGGAGCGCCGACAGTCAGGTGGGCCAATTCAACAGTCCCGTCGTCACCGATGGTGTGGTTTATTCCGCTAACCGTAACGCCTTTGGCACAGGTGCACGGCTGACTGCCTACAGTGTCTTCGGAAATGCGCCCGCCCGCCCCCTGGCCGGCGGCGCCCTGGGGGTCAGGCCGGCATATTCAGACTTGAAACCGGACTATTCGCTGAAGGCGGCGAGACCTTAGGAGACGATGATGATCCGTACACTGACAATTGCCTTTGCCTTGGCACTGATGACAGGCACGGCGCTTGCCGTTCCCGTCATCACCGTGAACCCCGCTGTCGGCCCGCCCACCACCAATGTCACCGTTAAAGTCACCGGCTATGGCGCGTTTGCCGCCATCGACATCTTCTTCGATACGACCGACGTTTGTCTGACCTTCGCCAATGCCGCGGGCGC
>JBKJQD010000027.1:0-6053 GCA_046594125.1 Aestuariivirga sp. | reverse complement strand
TGGCGTTGATCTTGGATGGGAGTACCACCCTTTTGCAACTAAAATCCCCAAGAGCAACTTGAGGGCGGATTTTCGGAAGAGCTTTGGCGGCTTATCGGTCCAAATGGAAATTCAGTTCGGGAACATGGCCCGCTGGTACAGTGATATTTTCAAGTTCCAGGCGGCGTATAGTGAAGAACTTATCCAAGTAGGCGTGAGCATTTTGCCAATGAACTCACTCGCGCGACAAATTGATTCCAATGTTGCCCATTTTGAACGTGCAAAGAGAGAACTACCATCAGCAAAGCTGTCCATCACCTTGCCAATTTTGCTCGTCGGACTCGAACCAGATGAAAACACTCCATTGATCGATCTGTCAAAAACAAGTTTTGGTGGTATCAAGGCAATCAGCGGAAAAGGCCGTAGCGATAACCGGTGGCGTATCGTTCATGGGACTCTTCAGGGAATCGCTTCCAGTCAGATAGGACCGACTTCAGCAAAGGGTCCGTCGTTTGACGAAGATAGTTCGGAGATAGACGGGGCCGGAACTGAGAATGGCGAAACTGCGACCTAAATATCCAGCCCCTCCTCGCTCACAAACTCCGCCCTCTCCGATATAAAGTTAAACCGTTCCTCCGGCTTGTTGCCCATCAGTTGTTCCACCGTCCTGGCGGTGGCGGCGCGGGCGGCGTCGTCTAGCGTCACACGCAGCAGCAAGCGTTTCTTCGGGTCCATGGTCGTCTCTTTCAGCTGCGGGGCGGTCATTTCGCCCAGCCCCTTGAAGCGGCTGATTTCGACCTTGCCTCTGCCGCCGAATTCGCCTTTCAGCAGTTCTTCCTTGTGCTGATCATTGCGGGCGTAGGTCACCTTGGGGCCTTGCGCCAGCTTGTACAGCGGCGGCACCGCCAGATAGAGGTGGCCCTGGTCGATCAGCAGCGGCATCTGGCGGTAGAAGAAGGTCATCAGCAGCGAGGCGATGTGGGCGCCGTCGACGTCGGCGTCGGTCATGATGATGATCTTGTCGTAGCGCAGGTCCTCCTCGCGGTAGGAGGCCCCCGTTCCTGCCCCCAGGGCCTGGGTCAGGTCGCCGATCTGCTGGTTGCCGGCCAGCTTGTCCTTGGTGGCATTGGCGACGTTGAGGATCTTGCCGCGCAAGGGCAGCACGGCCTGATTTTCGCGGTTCCTCGCCTGCTTGGCGGAACCGCCAGCCGAATCGCCCTCGACGATGAAAATCTCCGATCCCTGCGCCTGGGTTGCCGAGCAATCGGCGAGCTTGCCGGGAAGCCTGAGCTTCCTCACGGCGCTCTTGCGGCCCACTTCCTTTTCCTGACGCCTGCGGATGCGATCCTCGGCGCGGTCGACGATGAAATTGAGAAGCCTGTCGGCCTGGGCCGGGTGGACGGTGAGCCAGTGGTCGAAGTGGTCACGCACGGCGTTTTCGACGATGCGCATGGCCTCCAGTGTGGCCAGCTTGTCCTTGGTCTGGCCCTGGAACTCCGGCTCGCGGATGAACAGCGAAAGCAGCGCTCCCGACGAGGTCATCACGTCGTCGGCGGTGATCACCCCGGCGCGCTTGTTGCTGGCCAGTTCGGCATAGGTCTTGAGCGAGCGCGTCAAGGCGTTGCGCAAGCCCTGCTCGTGGGTGCCGCCGTCAGGCGTCGGGATGGTGTTGCAATAGGACGACGAGAAGCCGTCATCGCCGCCGAACCAGGCCACCGCCCATTCCACCGCGCCATGGCCGTTTTCCTTCTCGGTCTTTCCGGCGAAAATTTCATCGACAACGCGGGTCTTGCCTTCCAGCCGTTCGGCGAGAAAGTCCTTCAACCCGCCGGGGAAATGCAGCACGGCCTTGTCCGGCGTGTCCTTGTCCTTGATGAGAGAGGGGTCGCAGCTCCAGCGGATTTCAACACCGCCGAAGAGATAGGACTTGGAGCGCGACATCTTGTAAAGCCGCGCGGCGAGAAACACCGTGTTGCCCTTGCCGAAAATCTGCTCGTCCGGGTGGAAGCGCACCGTGGTGCCACGGCGGCCCGAGACCTTGCCCAGATTTTCCAGCCTGGTGACCGGCTTGCCGCGCCGGAATTCCTGGCGGTAAAGCGTTTGCCCGCGCGCCACCTCGACCACCACATGGTCGGAAAGCGCGTTGACCACCGAGACACCGACACCATGCAAGCCGCCGGAGGTTTCATAGGCACCGCTATCGAATTTGCCGCCGGAATGCAGCGTGGTCATGATGACCTCAAGCGCCATCTTGTCCTTGAACTTGGGATGTGGATCGATGGGGATGCCACGGCCATTGTCGGTCACTGACAGGTAGCCGTCGGCGGCATAACTGACATCGATCCACGAGGCATGGCCCGCCACCGCCTCGTCCATGGCGTTGTCGAGGACTTCGGCAAAGAGATGATGCAGGGCCTTTTCGTCGGTGCCGCCAATATACATGCCGGGGCGGCGGCGCACCGGCTCCAGCCCCTCCAGCACCTCAATGTCGGCGGCGGTATAGCTGTCTTCGCCACGCGATCTGGCCGGAACCTTGGGCTTGGGGCTGGCGGCGGCGGGCAGATCGCCGAACAGGTCCTGGGTCTTGGCGGCTTTGGCCATGGGCAATCGTTCCCGAATCGTTTCAGGCCTGAGTATGCCAGAAGCGGGCGGCACGCAAGCTATGGCCTTCCCTACTTCAGCTTCCAGCCAGCCACGATCTGACCGAACAGCGCCGCAGCTCGAGCCGAGGATCGCCCCCACCGCCGCGATAATGCTCAAGGTGTCGTCGCCGGTATCGATCTCACCCTTGACCTCGTCGCGCGGCGTGGCACCGCCCACGTCCACGATCTGGCCATTGCCCAGTTCCACGGTGATGCGGCTGTGCGTGTCGCGCAGGAAAGTGGCATCGCCCTGGAACACCGGCATCATCAGCCTCGGTTCCAGTTCCTTGCCCTCACCATGCCGCCAGACAGCGCCAGCCAGACAATCAACCACCGCAGTTTTCTCAACCGGCGAACTCCATCATCAGCGTTTCAGCAAGGCCCGCCAGCGCTGGGCCGGAAAATCGAGCGCCACATGAACGATGGTGTCGATCACCTTGAACAGTGCAAAGCCGGGCAAGGCCACGGCCAACACCTCGAAGCCCGCCGCAAATCCGAACATCCGCGACACCACGAACATGCCAAGCAAAGCCAGCGCGAATATCGCCGTGAGCGCCACCACACCAGCCAGATAACGCGCCGCCGCCGCGCACAGCAAAAACAGGATCACCGTGAAAATGTTCCCCATGATCGGCGAAAGCGGGCGTGTCTCGATGATGGTTTTGGCCTGTACGACGCTGTTGACGAGGATCATTGCGCCAGGCATGGTGCCGAGCGGCGTATCGTAGAGGTCGCGGCTTCCCGTATAGCTGGCGCCAATGATTGTCACCCGGCCCTCGAAGGGATCGCGGTCGACATCACCCGCCAGTTTTGCAACGCCATCAGCATAATTCACCAATTGCCCGGCACTGATCCGGCGCAGTGCCACGGTCTCGCGACGGTCGCTGACAATGCGAAACAAAGCTGGCGTTTCCGTGGTGCCGGCAAAGACAAAAGGTAATGTGGCCACTTGATCCTGCACCGGCGGCCAGGCCATGGGAGCTGGCGCCACCTTGCCGCAATCATCCGCTATGCGCGCTTGCAGGAAGGGTTCGAGATGTCCGCCGTTGCGGCCATTATCAAGCAGCCGCGCCGCCAGCAGCAGTCCGGCTGAAGGGAATGCCGCACCCGAGGCCCCGTCGCACACCGCCTGCCACAGCCGGATGCGGCGTACCGTGCGGTCCGGACCGATATCGTTCAACGTCGAAATCCACACCACATTGGTCTTGCCCGCCGCCGCCGCGTCATAGGGTGTTGCCATGGCCGAAGCCGCGGCGACGCTAACTTCCGGCGTACCTTCGCCGCTGCGCTCGAAGGCGATGCCGCGCACCAGCATCAATAGCGGCGCGTTGGCGGGATAGGAGCGCAACAGGACCGAGAAAGCAGCATCGGCACTGCCGGCTGTCAGGTTGAAATCGACAAGTATGGCTTTCGCGTCCTTCGCCGCCGCCAGTTTCACCACTTGGGCCAGGGCGGCGTGGGGGGTGATGACATCGGCTCCCCAGCCCCGCCGCGTGCGGTCATCGACATCGAGGAAGGTGACCGGCAGGGCTTGCCGTGGCACACCCGACATGATCAGCGTCACCGCCGCCGGTCAGCATGAGAAGTGCCGCGGCTGTAACGATCAGCGTGGTGATCAGCCGCTGCCGCGCCGCCGGACCGGTTCCAAACCAGGACAAAATTCGCTTGTGCATCGCCACAGACTAAGCAGAAGTTACAGGGCAAGCCAACGCAACTTTCCCTTCTCCCGGCACAACGCGCGGGGAGAAGGGACGCAATTCAGCTACAAACTATTCCTCGTCCGCCGCCACACCCTTGGCGCCGAAGAAGGCGTCGGGGAAGTTCAGCGACACGGACTTGCTGGCACCGGGTTCCTGGGCCTTGGCCCACAGCGCCAGGAACTGCGCCTTGCTTTGCTCGAAGTTCTTGAGGCGCGATGCCGCATCCGAGGGATACATGAAGTTGATGGTGCTGCGTTCCGTTGCTGAAATCGCCGTGTTCGACGACGGGATGAAGCACTTGCTCTTGTCGCCCTGCAGATAACATTCCGCCGGGAACGAATACAGCATGATCGACTTCGAATCGAAGTCGGTCATCATCAGGTCCTCGCCGGCAAACGGTGCCATGTTGAATTTGATGGTCTCTTCATCCCAGCTGTTCGGCGGGCCGCTGAGATACTTGACGGGGCGAGGCCATCTATCTCGATCTTGTGCGCGGCAAGAACTAGTTTGTAATCCTCGAAGGTAACGGTACGGGACGAAAGAGTATTTCCGCGAAGGAACGGATATCACTCAGCGCAATCTGGTTGCCAGTAGATGTGTTGGGATTCAAGTGGCGGTGGGGAGACGAGCAACTCCTTGCACAGCAAGCAAATTAGGCCCTGGCGGCTTGTCCGAAAAGTATCCCGCTGGTCAAACTTCCTATGGTAGTGACTTTCCTCGATATCTCAGACCCCATAAGCATCAGAGTAGTTGATCCACAGGACATCGCTCGATCATTTGGTAGTAAGTATGTACTGACAAAAGCCACCATAGAACTCACCTGAGACTCGCCAAGTGAAGGTATTGTCAAGACATTGAATTGGCTTTCTCGGATCAACGGTGGTTATCTCGATGGTGGTTTTACATCGAAGGGATCACCATACGGTCTGACAGGCTTGGTTTTTAAAGCTGATGAGGGACAACTATGAATCGAGACTTGTTGATGGCAGGGCTCTTGATGGGCGCCACCGGCAAGCTCTCTCAAGGCTCCAGCAAACCTCTCGCTGATTTTCCTGTCCGCGAGGCGCGCCGGAACTGAACAGCCCAGAGAACATCTGACAATACATGCGCGCCAACCGGCTCTCAAATCGTATGTTCGAAACCTATGACGGCATCATCGAGGCCGCATGCCAAGCCTGCAACAAGCCAGCCGCCCTGCGCGACAGGGCGCACAGAGGCCATACTCCTTGACCTTTGGTATTATTCCCCAAACGCCGCCGCCATCAGCCGCTTGGTATACTCCTCGCGCGGGTGGTCCAGCACTTCGTCGGGGGTGCCCTGCTCCACCATGCGGCCGTCCTTCATCACCATGATGTGGTCGGCCATGGCGCGGACCACGGCGAGGTCGTGGCTGATGAACAGGTAGGACAGGTTGTTGGCAGTCTGCAGGTCACGCAGCAGGTCGACGATCTGCTTCTGCACCTGGCGGTCGAGCGCCGAAGTCGGTTCGTCCAGCACCACCACCTTGGGCTTGAGGATGATGGCGCGGGCGATGGCGATACGCTGGCGCTGGCCACCGGAGAATTCATGCGGATAGCGGTTGCGCAGATTGGGATTGAGCTGCACCTCCTCCAGCGCCTGGGCGGCGCGGCGGTCGCGCTCCCTGGACGAAATGGAAGGCTCATGGACCAGCAGTCCCTCGGTGACGATCTGGCCCGCCGTCATGCGCGGACTGAGTGACCCGAACGGGTCT
>JBKJQD010000466.1:0-2722 GCA_046594125.1 Aestuariivirga sp. | reverse complement strand
CCAGCCAAGCCTCACGGATAGCCGGGAACCCCCGCCTCTCGTCCCAGAGCTGCAAGCGATTTGACAGGGTTAAGTCGAGATGTTGCAAAACTGATTCAACGGTTGAGCCCATACCCCTTGTGGAATTGATGTACGTCACCTTGTACGCCGTGCCCTGTGGCGCGTGATCGACATTGACGCCGCAGCCGATGGCTAAGGCGGTTGGAGCAGTGCCCACCACTTCCGCCAGGATGCCGCAGAACTTGGCGCCGTCGACCAGCACGTCGTTGGGCCATTTGATGCGCGGGTGCCAGCCGGGCCGCAGTGCCACCACCATGTCATGCACGGCAAGGGCCGCCACGAAACTCAATTGCGTCGCTGCTTGCTGGTTGGTGGCCATGGCAAACAGGAAGGTGGCGTAGAGGTTGCCGGGTTCCGAAACCCAGCCGCGCCCCATGCGGCCACGGCCGCCGGTTTGTTCATCGGCCCATATCCACACAGGTCCGCGCTCACCAGCTTCGGCGAGCCTGCGAGCCTCGGCATTGGTGGAATCGATGCGCTCAAAGTGGAGGACGCGATGTCCGCTGGCCAACTTCAATAGAGCGACTGGGCGGCCTGCGCCGCCACATCGATCAGCGGGCTTGCAAAGAGCGCGAAGAGCAACGTGAAGGCGCCAGCGGCATAGGCGACCAGTTTCACTTCACTGTCCATCTTGTCGAAGGCTTCGGCGGGTTCATCGAAATACATGATCTTGACGATGCGCAGATAATAATAGGCGCCGACCACCGAGGCGACCACGCCGATGACGGCCATGACATAGAGTCCGGCCTTCACCGCCGCGAGGAACACGAAATACTTGGCAAAAAAACCAGCCAGCGGCGGAATGCCAGCGAGTGAAAACATCAGCATGGCCAGCACGAAAGCAAGGGCCGGATGGTTGCGGCCAAGGCCCGAGAGGTCGGCGATCTGTTCCACTTGGCTGCCCTTGCGGCGCATGGCAATGACGCAGGCAAACACGCCAAGCGTCATCATCATGTAGATCATCATGTAAACGATAACGCCGCGCACGCCCTCTTCCGTGCCAGCGGCAAGGCCAACGAGTGCGAAGCCCATGTGGCCGATCGAGGAATAGGCCAGCAAGCGCTTGATGTTGCTCTGGCCGATGGCCGCGAAGGCGCCAAGCACCATGGAGGCGATGGCCACGAAGACCAGTATCTGTTGCCATTGCGCGACATTGTGGGCGAAGGGTGTGACCATCACCCGGGTCAGCAGCGCCATCGCCGCGACCTTGGGGGCGGCTGCGAAAAAAGCGGTGACCGGTGTCGGGGCGCCCTCATAAACATCGGGCGTCCACATGTGGAAGGGCACGGCGGAAATCTTGAAGGCGAGGCCCGCAATGATAAACACCAAGCCGAAGATCAGGCCAAGGCCCGCTCCAGAGGTGGCCAAAGCCTCGGCAATCCGCGGGAATTCGGTGGTGCCGGTGAAGCCATAGACCAGCGAGGCGCCGTAGAGCAGCATGCCGGACGAAAGCGCGCCCAGCACGAAATACTTGAGGCCCGCTTCCGATGCCCGCGCGCTGTCGCGGTTGATGGCGGCGACCACATAAAGCGCCAGCGATTGCAGCTCGAGGCCCATGTAAAGAGCAATCAGGTTGTTCGCCGAAATCATCATCATCATGCCGACGGTGGCGAGCATGACGAGAACCGGATATTCGAAGCTTTGTGAACCATCGCGCTTCATGAACTGCACCGAAAGGCCGATGGCCACGGCGGAACCAAAAAGCACCAGAAGTTTCATCAACCGCGCAAAGCTGTCGGTCACGAAGGCGCCGCCGAAGGCCTCAGCCCGTCCGGTGCCGCTCCACAGCACCAGTGCGGCGACGATGGCCAGCGCCAGAACGGCGGCATTGGCGGCTTTTTCCGCCGTGTCCTCGCGGCGGAATACGCCGAACATCAGCAGCGCCATGGCGAGGATCGCCAGCACGATCTCCGGAAAAACCGCGGCGGCATCGGCGTGTTGAAGAAGCGTCATGGTCAGTCCTTACTGCAGCGATGCCGTGGCCAGCGCCTGGGCGGCCATGGCCGCCTGCTGCAACGGCTTGATGAGATTTTCGACGGAGGCGCCGAAAACATCGAGAATCGGCCCTGGATAGGCGCCAAAGAAAACGGTCAGCACGATGAGCGGCGCCAGGGTCATCAGTTCGCGCGGTGTCATGTCGGGCAGATGCATGAGCGAGGCTTTCTCCAGCTTGCCAAAGACCACGCGGCGGTAAAGCCACAGGGCATAGCAGGCTGAAAGAATGACGCCGAAGGTGGCGAAGAACGCCACCCACGTGTTGCTCTTGAAAGCCCCCATCAGCGACAGGAATTCGCCGATGAATCCGCTCGTCCCTGGCAGGCCGACATTGGCCATGGTGAATACCATGAAAGTAAAAGCAAAGAGCGGCATGGTGTTGACCAGCCCGCCATAGGCGGCGATGTCGCGTGTGTGCATGCGGTCGTAGACCACGCCGACGCAGAGGAAGAGCGCTCCCGACACGAGGCCGTGGCTGATCATCTGGAACATGGCGCCGTCGATGCCCTGACGATTGAGCGAGAAGATGCCCATGGTGACGAAGCCCATATGCGCCACCGACGAGTAGGCGATCAGCTTCTTCACGTCCTCCTGCATCAGCGCCACCAGCGACGTATAGACGATGGCGATCACCGACAGGGTGAAGACCAGCGGGCGGAACATCTCG
>JBKJQD010000233.1:0-4724 GCA_046594125.1 Aestuariivirga sp. | reverse complement strand
GTTTCCAGCCAATCCGAAAGTGGCTTCACGCTTCTCGAAATTCTTGTCGGCCTGCTGATCTCGTCACTCATTCTGGCCGGATTGAGCTTTGCCATGAAGGCCATCAACGGCGGCTTTGAGCGGACCAGCCAATCGCTCGAGCGGCAGGGCAGCATTGCGTCGGCCCTGCAAATCATTGACGGCGATCTGTCGCGCATCCTGCGGGTTCTCGATGATCCGGCCAAGCCACAGGGTTTCCTGTTTGCCGGAAACGAGTCCCAGGTGGTCTTCGTCCTGGCCGAGCGCCCGGCCAAGACCGGGGCCGGGCTCTATTGGGTAAGGCTACAGGTGCGCCAGATAAATGGCGGCAGCGAAGTGGCGCGCATGCGCGCACCCGTGTTGCCCGGCAAGGCCGATTTCGCAGCACTTGACTGGCGCGACGAGGTGGTGCTGCTGAGCGGACCCTATGACATCACCCTCGCCTATCGCGCGCCGCGCTTCGGGTTTCGCTCGTGGGCCAGCGTGTGGGCGGACCAGCGCATGCTGCCCGAACAGATCAAGATCGAAATCCGCGATCCGGCCAGCGGATTGCTGCGCGTTCCGGTGTTCGTGCAGTCCCTGAAAATCACCGCGGAAGCCGATTGTGTGGTGGCCGCGGCGGCCGGTTGCACGATGAAGACCAAGGGCCAGATTGTGGAAAAGGCCGGCGGCGAATGAGCTCTGGATCCAAGCCAAGCGACGGTCGGCAGGGCATGATCCTTGTGGTGGTCCTGTGGGCCATTGCCATGATGACGGTGGCGGTTGTCGCACTCAGTGCCTATGCGCAGAAGAGCGTCGGCTTTGCCAGTCTCGAAGCCGATCAGCTACGGACCACCATGGCGCTCAACGCCGGAATCGAAATCGGCGAAGCGCTCATCCTGGAAAGAAAGCCCGCCGACCGCGTCTTCTTCGACGGGACCGAGGTCATGACCGACATCGGTGGCGGGCGGCAGGTCAGCGTGTCGGTCATGGACGCGAGCGGTTTGGCCGACATCAATCGGGCCAAGCCCGAACTTCTGGAAGCACTTGCCAAGCAGGCGTCCGCATCATCGGATGGAATTGTGCCGCTGGTTGCCGAAATCCTCAAGCTGCGGGAGGCCCAGCAGAAAGACAATGCACCGGCCACAGGTGAAGCGCCAAAGCCCCCGCAACCGCAGCAAACGCAACAACCTGCTGAAGAGGCGGCGGCGGACGAAGAAAAGTCCCTGCCCGCCTTGTTCTATGCCACTGCCCAGCTTTATGGGCTTGCTGGTGCCGAGCCCGAAGCCGTGGACAAATTATTGCCGCTAATCAGCCTGTATAGCAGTGATGGAAAAATCAATCCGATGGTGGCACCCAGGGTGATCTTGAACTCCATTCCCGACCTGACGCCGGCTGAAACCGGGACACTTCTGCAGGCGCGTTCGCGCCAGCAATGGAACACCAAGGCGGTCCAGGCGGTCCTTGCTGAGCACAAGGATTATCTGGCCATCGGCGAGAGCCGGGTGTTCATCGTCGAAGTGACGGCGCGGGGCGGGCCTGGTCTGCTGGCTGGCCGGAAATTGCAGGCCACCGTCCTGTTCGACGAGTCGGACGATGGACCGTTTCAGGTCCTGGCCTGGTCGTGGTAGTTTAACTTCGGTTTCGGACACAGGCATGGACACTTACAGCAATTCGGCCACACGGCAGCTTCTCAACATTGGCGGCGGAACCACGCGCTGGATCAAAGCCGCGGTGGCTGCTTTGCTGGACGACCTCTCTGGAGCGGCGCGCGAGGCGTCGGGCTGGCCCACGGCGGCAATCGTGGATGGCAATCACGTCGAGATATTTGACCGCAACAAGGCCGGTGGATTCGACTTGGCCCTAACGCTTGGCGCAACGGCCAGCGAGATAAGGAGCGGGTTGCAGGGCCAGCGCCGGGGCGGCGGGCGCAAGGACACCCTGTTGCGCATCGGCAGCGGCCGGGCGGTGATCAAGCGGCTGCAACTGCCCGCCGCCGCAATTGAAGTCTTGCCCGCCATCATCCGCAACAAGGTCGAGAGTCTCGCCCCCTGGCCGCTGGCCGAGGCCATGTGGGGCTATCGCATCGCGGGACCCGCCCAATCTGGCCTGCTTGACGTCGAAGTTGGTATCGTCAGCCGCAAACTGGTCGAGGGCCTGATGACCGCACTTGGCGAGGGCGGAGTAAAAGTGACCCATCTCGACATCGGCGACGGGACCGTGGAGAAAAGCGGTATCGCCATCGATTTTCTTGGCGCCGACCGCAGCCAGAAAATGCGCCGCCGCTTTGCCAGCCTGATGACGCTCGCCGCTGTTTTCAGTGCCGGGGTGGCGGGTTACGGTCTCTATCTGGTGTTCACCGCCCAGGCCGGACTATGGGACGTCGAGCAGCGCAGCACGGCGCTGAAGACGGCGCTGGTGCGCGGCAACAGCAGTGCTGAGGCGGGAACCAGGCTTTCGGAAGCCAACCGGATTTTCGCGCGCAAGAAGGATATGCCGCCATTTGTGGTGCTGCTCAACACCCTGACCGAACTGGTGCCGGATGGCACCTGGCTGGATGGCATCGTCTATAATGGCGCCCGTCTCACCATCAACGGCAAGGGCGTCGAAATCACCAAGGTGATTGCCAGCCTGGAGAAATCCAACTATTTCGCCGATGTCAATTTTGCCGCCGCCACCCAGCGCGATGCCGACCTGAACATCGACAGCTTCTCGATTTCGGCGCTCGTTGAAAACGGCAAGGTGCTGCCATGAGCGCGGCATCGGGCAAACGCAAGTTATCGGGGCGGGGTCTTACCGGGCTGGCGCTGGTAATCGCGGCGCTGGCGGCGATGGCGGCGGTGGCGGCATTGCCGTTCGTCTGGTATTCGGCCAGCAGTGCGGAACTGGCCGATAGCCGCAACGCACTTCGGCTGCTTGAGGCCAAATTGAAAAACGCCACGCGTGGCGAACGCCCTCCACTTGTGGTGTCCGACGACATCGCGCCGATGTTCGTGTCCGGTACCACGCCGGGCCTGGCGCTGGCGGAACTGCAGCGCCTGGCCGGCAAGCTGGCGCAGGATAACGGCATGGTGGTGGAGCGGACCCAGTTGCTGCCAACCGAAAACAGCGGTGGCCTTGCGGTGCTGCGCATGGAAATCGAAACGTCGGGCAGCCTTGCCGATCTGCGCGGATATTTGTTGGCCATCGAAACCGGAGAGCCGCTGATCTTAATCAAGGAAGCAACCATCGGCGTTCCGGCCGCAGCGGGCGATGCTGGTGCGGCACTGCCGTCGGACCACTTGTCGGTTGCCCTTCAGGTGGAAGCCTATGGCTGGTGGGAGGCTCTGCCATGATGAACCGGCGGCTGGTCCTCCTGTTTGCGGCGGCGGGCGCCCTTGCGGCCTATGCAGCGCTTGGTGACAATGGCAATTTCATCGCCAACCTGGTGGCCCCCGAACAGGCGGTTTCGGCTGGCGGCCCGCCTGCAGTTTTGGCTTCCGGTGTGGCTGACAAGCCCCTGCAACATGTTGCGCTCAATCCGCTGGGCAGCCTTGCCGCGCAATCGCTGGACGCCATTCTCGAGCGTCCACTGTTTAATCCCACCCGTGCTCCTGCCCCCCCTGCCCCGCCGCCCGCGCCTGTCGAGAAAGCTCCGCCAGTGATGGCCGATCCCGTGGCTGCGGAAGAACCCGTAAACCCCAAAGATTTCACATTCATCGCCGTGGCCTCCGGCGATGGCCAACCGATTGCGGTGCTGCGCTGGAATCCGACGGGCGAGATTTTCCACTTGCGCAAGGGAGAAGCGATGCTCGAATGGCAAGTGGCCAGTATCGGCGCGCGTGACGTGCAGCTTTCGCGCGGCGGCCAGTCGCTGGACCTCAAACTGTTCGACCGCCCGGTGCCGCCATTGGCCCAGGCCCAGGAGGACGACGGCCAAGGGGAGGTGATGAATCCGCAAACGCAGACTCAGCAAAATTCGGAACAGCAGTTGCCCAGCCAGTTCCAGCCGCAGGGCAAATAGAGTTCCTCTTACTGATAACCAAACAACTTCATCTTGGACCGCAGTTCCTCGGAGACCTTGCTGGCGTCCTGCCCGTCCTGGATGATCTGCGGGGTGATGAAGACGATCAGTTCGTTGCGCCTGCTGGTATTGTCGGTCTTGCCGATGAGCTTGCCGAGCAGCGGAATCTTGTTCAGGCCCGGGACACTGTCGTGAAGGCGGTTGTCCTGGCCGCTGATCAGGCCGCCAAGCACCACCGTCTGGGTGCTGTAGACCGACACTTTGCTGGTAATTGAGCGCTGCGAGAATGTCGGATTTTCCTGCTCGGTGGCGGAGCCTCCCGATCCTGCCGTCACCGCGGACAGCTCCTGGCCGAGTTCCATGGTGACCAGTCCAGAGGCATTGACGCGTGGCTTGACCTTGAGAATGACGCCGGTATCGCGGTATTCGAAGGAGTTAACCGTTGCCGTCCCCGCCCCTGGCTGGTTCAAAGTCTGGGTTTTGATCGGCACCTGATCACCGACCTTGATGGTCGCCGTTTCATTTTCCAGAACCAGGATCGACGGCGAGGAAACGATCCGCACCTTGGTTACGGCCGAGAGCGCGTCGAGAACCAGGCGCGGGTCATTGGTGCTGCCGAGGAGGAAATTCAGGCCGGGGAAACTGGGCCGCAGCTTCAGACTGTTGCCGTTGAAAATGCCACCCGTTGCATCGCCGTCACGGAAATAGGCTTGCACACCATAGC
>JBKJQD010000177.1:0-4537 GCA_046594125.1 Aestuariivirga sp. | reverse complement strand
CCCTTGGCGCCGATGCTGAGGCCGATAGGGCCGTGGATACGGGCGAGATCGGCATCGCTGAAGCCCTGTTCCTTCAGCCGAGCGGCGCGCGAGCCTTGTGTCCTCTTGCTGCCCAGGGCGCCTATGTAGAAAAGATCGGACTTTAGCGCGGCATAAAGTGCCGGGTCGTCGATCTTCGGATCATGGGTCAGCGCCATCATCGCGGTGCGCGCATCAAGCCCGATCTTGGGCAAAATTTCATCGGGCCATTCGGCGTAAAGGGCAATGCCGGGAAAGCGCGCCCCCGTGGCAAAAGCGCCGCGCGGATCGATGACCGTGATGTCGTAACCAAGCTGCTGCGCCATGGGGATCACCGACTGGGCGATATGCACGGCGCCGATGATAATGAGCCTGAGCGGCGGATTGTGGATATTGACAAAGTTGCCGTCATGACTGCCCGACTGGTCGAAGCGGAAGGCATTGTCCAATTGCTCCGCCAACGGATCAACCTTGGCCATGGCACGCGGCACAATACGCTGTTCGCCGGAGCCAAGATCGGTGACGAGTGCCACCGCATTGCGGGAGGCCCGCGCGGCGAGGAGCTGATTTAGGATGTCACGTTTCAAGCGATCGGCTCCACATAAACCCCAATCTTGCCGCCACAGGCCAGCCCCACTTTCCAGGCGGTCTCATCGGCCACGCCGAAGTTCAGCAGCTTTGGCTTGCCCGAACCGATCACGTCGAGGGCCTCGGTGATGACCGCACCCTCGACACAGCCGCCCGACACCGAACCGATGAAATTACCTTCCGCATCGATGACCAGCTGGCTGCCGATGGGCTGTGGTGCCGAGCCCCAGGTTTCGACAACCGTGGCAATGGCGATCTTGCGGCCCTGCCCCAGCCAGTCCGCTGCCTGCTGCAGGATGCTATGATCCGATGCGGCCATGATGACCTCCTAGTGAATTGTCCGGTGCAACCATTGGCGCGGATCATGCTCCGCCGCTGGCGGTCCGGCAAGGGCAGTGGCCAAATCCTGCAACGAGTCAAGCGAATGCACTGGGCGGAACTCGTCGACATGGGGCATCATGGCGCGAATGCCACCGGCCAGCGCCTTGAAGCCATCAAAGCGCAGCAGCGGGTTGAGCCAGGTGATGCGTTTCGTCTGCCGCCGCAAGCGCTGCATCTCGTGGGCGAGAAGTCCGGTATCCTCGCGGTCGAGCCCGTCGGTCATCAGCAGCACATGGGCGCCCTGCGTCAGCACCCGCCTGGCCCAATGGTAGTTGAATTCCTTCAGCGAGGTGCCGATGCGCGTGCCGCCTGACCAGTCTTTCACCGCCCCCGACACCTTGGCCATCGCCTCGTCAATGTCGCGGCGCTTCAACTCGCGGGTGATGTTGGTGAGTCTGGTGCCGAACAGGAACACCGTCACCCGCTCGCGGTCATTACTCAGCGCATGCAGGAAATGCAGGAACATGCGGCTGTAGTTGGAGCATGAACCGGAAATGTCGCAGAGCACCACCAGCGGCGGCTCGTGCCATTTTTTCTCGCGCCGCTTGAGATCGATGAAATGGCCGCCAGCCCGCAGCGAACCTTGCAGCGTGCGCCGCATGTCGATGGCGGGGCCTCGTTCGGACCGGGCATAACGCCTCGTCATGATCTCGCGGCGGTGCAGCCGCAGGCGGGCGATGGCCTGTTTCGCTTGCGCCTGTTCGGCCACCGTCATCTGCTCGAAATCCTTGGCCCGCAGCACCTCGTCAGCGGAGGCCGTGAAGGTGGCGTCGATCTCAAGATCGTCCTTGCGCTGGCGCTGGGTGTTCTGCGTCTCGTGCTTGTCGAACATCGCCTCGGCGAGACGGCGGAAGCCGGCCTGCTTGGCCTTGTCGCCAATGTCGCGCGCCACCTGTTGGAAGAACAGCTGCATCAACTGCTCCAGCATCTTGGGCTTCTTCCAGAACACATGGAAAGCCTGGTCAAAGACCTCGCGCTGGTCGCGGCGTTTGACGAAGATGGCATGCAGCGTCCAGTAGAAATCATCGCGGGTGCGAAGCGAACCGCACTGCGCCGCATCGAGCGCATCAAGCACCGTGCCGGGACCAACCGGTATCCCGGCCTCGCGCAGCACCCGGCCAAAATGCATGATGTTCTCGGCAAGCTTGCCGGTGATGGGGCGCTGATTTTGATTGGCGTGGGAGAGCATCAGGCAGGCTCCATCGCTAACTGCGTCCCATCGTCCGGATTTCATCCTTGATCTGGTCGAGGATGCGTTTGGCCTCGCTGCCCTGCATGCGTGAGATGTCGTCCTGGTATTTGAGCAGCACGCCCAATGTATCGTTCACTGTCTGCGGATCGAGCGTCAGCGAGTCCAGTTCATGCAGCGCCGAGACCCAGTCCAGCGTCTCGGCAACACCCGGCGCCTTGTACAGTTCGCCGCCGCGCAATGCCTGCACGAAAAGCACCACTTCCTGCGCCAGCGCCGCCGACGCATCAGGCCTCCGTGTACGGACGATTTCCAGTTCGCGCCTGGCATCGGGGTATCCCACCCAGTGATAGAGGCAGCGCCGCTTCAGCGCGTCATGGACCTCGCGGGTGCGATTGGACGTGATGATGACGATGGGCGGTTCCTCGGCCTTGATGGTGCCGAGTTCCGGAATGGTGATCTGAAAATCCGACAACACCTCCAGAAGAAATGCTTCAAAGGCTTCGTCGGTGCGGTCAAGTTCGTCGATGAGCAGCACCGGTGCCTGGCCCTTGGGAGCCTCCAGCGCCTGCAACAGTGCCCGCTTGATGAGGAAGCGCTCGGCGAAGATGTCCTGACCCAGCCGCGTCCGGTCAAGTTCCCCCGCCGCCTCGGCCAGGCGGATTTCGATCATCTGGGCCGAGTAATTCCACTCATACACGGCGGAATTGATGTCGAGGCCCTCGTAGCATTGCAGCCGGATGAGCTTGCGCCCCAAGGCCTCGGCCAGCACCTTGGCGATCTCGGTCTTGCCGACACCGGCCTCGCCTTCGAGAAACAACGGCCGCCCCATCTTGAGCGACAGGAACACCACCGTCGCCAGATCGCGCCCCGCGATGTAACCGGTGGAGCGCAGCAGCGTGACGGTGTCGTCGATTGAGGCGGGAAGTGCTGACATCATCTTCCTTTACGAAAAAGAAAACCCGCGAGATTGCGCCCGCGGGTTCGATAAAGTTGCGAGCTTGAAACCTACTTGGCCGCGACCACGGCGCGCTTGGCCATGACCGTGATCAGATGCGCCCGATAATCGGCCGACGCATGCATGTCGTTGTTGAGGCCCTTGGACTTCACAGCGATGCCGTCCAGAGCCTTGGCTGTGAAACTCTTGCTCAGCGCTGCTTCCATGTCCGGAACGCGGAACACGGCTGGCCCCGCACCCGTCACCGCGACGCGCACCGAACCATCGCCCATCTGCGCCACGAAGACGCCGACCATGGCGTAGAGCGAGGCCGGATTGGGGAATTTGGCGTAACCACTCTTTTTGGGGATTGGGAACTCCACGGCACTGATCACTTCCGAACCTTTCAGCGCGGTCGAGAACATGCCGGTGAAGAACTTGTCCGCCGTCAGCTTGCGGTCACTGGTGTGGATGGTAGCGCCCAGGGCCAGGCAGGCGGAAGGATAATCCGCCGCCGGGTCATTGTTGGCCACCGATCCACCGATGGTGCCGCGATTGCGGACATGTGGATCACCGATGCCGCCCGCCAGCTTGGCCAAGCCCGGAATGGCCTTCTTGAGATCCTTGGACCCGGTCACCTCGGCATGGGTTGTCCCCGCCGCGATGGTCACCGATTTGCCACCGACTTTGATCCCGGCGTTTTTCAGTCCGCCGAGATCAACGATGTCGGTGGGCGAAGCCAGCCCCTGCTTCAGGGCTGGAAGCAGCGTCATGCCACCCGACATGTATTTACCGTCCTTGGCCTTCTTCATGGCCTTGACGGCATCCGAGACCTTGCCGGGACGAACGTAATTGAAGTTTTCCATCTCTATTCCTCCCCAGCCTTATTCGGCGGCCTTCTTCATGGGTTGCATGGCGTTCCAGACCACCTGCGCGGTGGCCGGCATGGCAACGTCGCGCACTCCAAGTGCATCGGTCACCGCATTCATCACCGCCGCCGGAGAGGCGATGGCGCCAGCTTCACCGCAGCCCTTGATGCCGAGCGGATTGCTCGGGCAAGGCGTACAGGTGAAGCCAAGCTTGAACGAGGGAACATCCACGGCGCGCGGCATGCAGTAGTCCATGTAGGAACCGGTCGTCAGCTGGCCCGACTCCTTGTCATAGACGCAGCCTTCGAGCAGCGCCTGTCCGATGCCCTGCACGATGCCGCCATGCACCTGGCCCTCGACGATCATCGGATTGATGATGTTGCCGAAGTCGTCCACCGCCGTGTAACTGGCGACAGAAGTGACGCCCGTATCCGCGTCGATTTCCACTTCGCAGATGTGAACGCCCGCCGGGAACACGAAGTTGGTCGGATCGTGGAAGGCGCTTTCCTTCAGACCCGGCTCGATCTCGGCCGAGTTGAACTTGTGCGCCACATA
>JBKJQD010000040.1:0-20833 GCA_046594125.1 Aestuariivirga sp. | reverse complement strand
CAACACCATTTTCAGCAAGCCCGGCACCCGCATCGGCGTCATCTCGATGGCGCGCGTCAATTCCCTGCACCTGATCACCGCCAACCTTCTGGGCCAGCACATCACCTATATTCCCTCGCAGCCCGTCGACCCGGAAGAGGAATCACCCGAGGTCTTCCGCGTCACCCAGAAGGCGGTGAAGGATGCGCTCGAGGTTCTGCTCGGCTGAACTTCACCCCAGGGCCTGAAGCTCCTTGAGGATCGCCGCACCCATTTCGGTGGTCGAGGCATTGGCGGGGTTGCCGCCGGCGATGTCCTTCGTCCGGATGCCCTTGGCGAGTACGGCGGAGATCGCCTGGTCCAGCTTGCCGGCCCAATCGCCCAAGCCCAGCGAATAGCGCAGCGCCATGGCGAAGGAGGCGATCATGGCGATCGGATTGGCGGCACCGCTGCCGGCAATGTCAGGCGCTGATCCATGCACTGGCTCATAGAGCGACTTGCGGCGCTTGGTTTTGTCGTCGGGCGCACCCAGTGAAGCCGACGGCAACATGCCGAGCGAGCCGGTGAGCATGGCGGCCACGTCGGACAACACGTCGCCGAACAGGTTGTCGGTGACGATCACGTCATACTGCTTGGGCCAGCGCACCAGTTGCATGGCGCAATTGTCGGCCAGTACATGCTCAAGCTGGATATCGGGATATTCCGCCGCATGAATGCGCGTCACAACTTCATTCCACAGCACGCCGGTCTTCATGACGTTGCGCTTCTCGGCGGATGAAACTTTCTTCTTGCGGGTGCGCGCCAGTTCGAAGGCGACACGGCTGATGCGTTCGATCTCGTAGGTGTCATAGATCTGCGTGTCGATGCCGCGTTTCTGGCCGTTGCCGAGATCGGTGATGGTCTTGGGTTCACCGAAATAGACGCCACCCGTCAGTTCACGGACGATCAGGATGTCGAGGCCTTCGACCACCTCGCGCTTGAGCGACGAAGCATCGGCCAGTGCCGGATAGCAGATCGCCGGGCGCAGATTGGCGAACAGCCCGAGGTCCTTGCGCAAGCGCAGCAGGCCCGCTTCAGGGCGAACGTCATAGGGCACCTTGTCCCATTTGGGGCCACCCACCGCGCCAAACAGCACGGCGTCCGAGGCCATGGCAAGCGCCATATGCTCTTCCGAAATCGCCTTGCCATGGGCATCATAGGCACAGCCGCCAACCAGGCCGCGGGCCGTTTCGAATTTGGCGATGCCCTGGGCATTGAACCAGGCAATGATGTGCTCGACTTCCTTCATCACTTCCGGGCCGATGCCGTCGCCTGGAAGCAGGAACAAATTATGGGAGGCCATGTGCATTTCCATCAGTTGAAATCCGGCGCGATGGGTAGCGGCAGAGGGCTCGTCTGGCAAGTCATTTGAGGGCAGAGGCCAGGGCCGCAAAGGCATCATAGGCCTCGTACTCGAGACCAGAAACCGCAACCCTGTTTTCATAACGCCGATTGTTGGCGGTAGCTGTGGTATTTTTCAGGCGAAGAGACTGCCGAAGGCCTGCATGGTGGTGTTGGCGCCGCAGATCACCACGCCGACGCGCTCATCCGCTTCGGGACGGTAGGCGCCGCTGAGGAGTGCGGCAAAGGCGGCGGCCCCGCCCGGTTCGGTGACCAGTTGCAGCCTGGCCCACAGGTCGCGCTGCGCCTGGCGGATATTTTCATCGCTGACCAGCGCCACATGGCTGATGTGCTGGCGGGCGATGGCAAACATCATGGCCCCCACCGAGCGCGCGCCGAGCGAATCAGCCGCCAGTCCCGATGGCGCCACCTCGACGCGGGAGCCTGCGGCAAAAGCCGCATGGAGCGCGTTGCAGGTTTCGGGTTCGACGCCGACGATCTTGATGCCCGACTGGTACCAGACGGCAATGCCGCCAATCAGTCCACCGCCGCCCACCGCCACCAGAAGCGTGTCGATGCCGGGCGCCTGGTCTTGCAATTCGCGCCCCAGGGTGCCCTGTCCCTGCAAGGTCGCTTCGGCGTCATAGGCGTGAACACTCAAGGCACCGGATGAGGCGATATGGGCCTCGCACAGGGCCAGGGCCTCGTTGTAATCAGCACCACGCTGCACGATCTCAGCACCATAGGACGCAATGCGCGCCACCTTGGCGGGCGAGGATATTTCCGGCACGAAGATGCGCGCCCGGTGACCAAGCTCCCTTGCCGCATAGGCCACCGCAGCACCATGATTGCCGCCCGATGCGGCGGCCACGTCCGAAGCCGCACGGCCCGCCAGATTGTTGAAGGCGCCGCGCGCCTTGAAGCTTCCCGAATGTTGCAGCAGTTCCAGTTTCAGCGTCACCGGCCTCGCAATGCCGGGAAGCGTCACATCGATGACCGGGGTGCGCCGGATGAAGGGTGCTATGCGCTGCGCCGCCTTGCTGATGCTGTCGCGGTCAACGCTCATTGGCCGGGCCTCCCATGCAATGCCGCCGCCACGGCGAGCAACGGTGAACCCAAACTCATGACGATGGCCCTTTCAAGCACCGGCATGGCATAGTCCAGCGCTTCAGCAGGCGCCAGTCCCGCAGCCCGCCTTGCCAGATAGAGACCGGCGATAAAATCTCCGGTGCCGTGCGGCACGCCGCCACGCAACGCGCTCACATGGCTGTGCACCCCGCCGGGGCTGACACACAGGGTGGCGATCCGCTCAGGGCCCGCCGGGACCGAGGTGGCCAGCACTTCCGGGCAGCCGGTTTGCCGTGCCGCGGCCTCGGCTTCGGCCATGTTGCCAGCCCGCCATCCGGTGAGCCATTCGAGTTCAAAACGATTGGGGGTAATGCAGGTGGCCAGCGGCACCAGCGCATCGCGGATCGCCTCGGCGACCGGCAGCGGCACATAGAGTTCGTCATGGTCGCCAATGATCGGATCAACCAGCACGTAAAGAGTGGGGTTCGCCTTTCTCATGCGCGTGATCATGCGCGCCACGCCATGGATCTGGTCGTTGGCGGCGAAATATCCGGTCATCACCGCGCCGCATCCGGCCAGCGCTCCGAGATCTTCGAGTGAGCCGAGGAACGCCGCGAGATCACTGGCTGGCATGCGCAAGGGCACCGGGTTACCATGGCCCGGATGGCTCGACAGGATGATGGTGGGAATGTCGAGCACCTCGTGGCCCATGGCCTGAAGGGCTGGAACCGCCGCCGAATTGCCGACCGGCCCGAAAGTCACTTGCGAGGATATGGACAGGATGCGCATCGCCGCACATAGCCCATGCCCGGCGCTGCTCACAAGCCCTCAACGAAAGGCGCGCTTCACATATTGCGCCGCAAAAGCTAGCCTTGCGTTCCTGGAGTTCACATGACCATCAGACCACGCCGCAGCGTTCTCTATATGCCGGGCGCCAATGAGCGCGCTTTGGAAAAGGCCCGCAGCCTCGCCGCCGACGCGCTGATTCTCGATCTCGAGGATTCGGTGGCACCCGAGGCCAAGGCGGAAGCCCGGTCGCGGGTGGCCGGGGCCGTGGCGGCCGGCGGCTATGGACGGCGCGAACTGGTGATCCGCATCAACGCCCTCGATTCTCCCTGGGGCGGGGACGACATGATAGCGGCAGTGGCGGCGGCACCCGATGCCATTCTGGTGCCCAAGGTTTCGACGGCAGCGGACATCATTCACGCCGCATCACTGATGGCGCAAGCGCCGCCGCGCACGAAATTATGGATCATGATGGAAACGCCGCTGGCCATCCTCAACGCCAAGGAGATTGCCAATGCCGATCCGCGTCTCGGCTGCCTGGTGCTCGGCAGCAATGATCTGCTCAAGGAAACCCGGGCCAGTGCGGCGGGCGGGCGGCTTGCCCTGCTGCCGATGCTGACGGCCTGCGTGCTGGCGGCCCGGGCTTTCGGCCTCGACGTCATCGACGGCGTCTACAATGATTTCCGCGACGAGGCGGGCTTCCGCACCGAATGCCAGCAGGGCCGCCTCCTCGGCATGGACGGCAAGACCCTCATTCATCCGGGCCAGATCGCCACCTGCAACGAGGTGTTTTCACCAAGCGCTGAGGACGTGGCCTGGTCGCATCAGGTGATCGCCGCCTTCGCCTCGCCAGAGAACGCCGCGAAAGGAGTTACCACCATCGATGGCAAAATGGTCGAACGCCTGCACCTGAGCATGGCGGAGCGCATCACGGCGATCGCGGGGGCGATTTCATGACCAAGACCAGCCCCGGCAATTTCTTTGAGGACTTCCGCGTCGGGCAGATGATCCGCCATGCGACGCCGCGCACGGTCACGGCGGGCGATCAGGCGCTTTACACGGCCCTCTATGGCTCGCGCTTCGCGGTGCAGTCGGCTGATGCCTTCGCGCAGGGGCTAGGCTATCGGCGATCACCCATCGACGATATGCTTGTCTTCCACATCGTCTTCGGCAAGACGGTGCCCGACATCTCGCTCAATGCGGTCGCCAATCTCGGTTACGCCGATTGCCGCTTCCTGGGCGCCGTCTATCCCGGCGACACTTTGTCGGCGGTCTCCGAGATCATCGGCCTCAAGGAAAATTCCAGCGCCAAGACCGGCACCGTCTATGTGCGCTCGGCGGGACATAACCAGCATGGCGAGGAGGTGCTGAACTATGTGCGCTGGGTGATGGTGAGGAAGCGCGATGAAAAGTCCGTGGCACCGCAAGCCGTGGTGCCGGCGCTTCCGGCGGCGGTTCCGGTGGAACTCATCGGCGCCGCGGTTCCGTCTCTCGATATCGCCCACTGGGATAATCTGCGCTCGGGCTCGCCGCATCGCTTCGGCGATTACATGGTGGGCGAGAAGATCGACCACCTGGACGCCATGACGGTGGAGGAGGCCGAGCATCAACTGGCCACCAGGCTTTACCAGAACACCGCCAAGGTCCATTTCAACCAGTTCTCGGAAGCACAAGGCCGCTTCGGACGCCGGCTCGTCTATGGCGGCCATGTGATGTCCTTGGCGCGGGCGCTGTCCTTCAACGGCCTCGGCAATGCCTTCCACATCGCGGCGATCAACGGCGGCCGCCATGTGGCGCCGCTGTTTGCTGGCGGCACCGTCTTTGCCTGGTCCGAGATCAGGGACAAGGTGGAACTGCCGGGGCGCTCCGACGTGGGCGCGCTGCGCATCGTGACCAGGGCGGCGCGCGATGTTCCGTGTACGGAGTTTCCAGTAGCGGAAAATCCCGGCGTCATTCTTGAACTGGATTACTGGGCGCTGCTGCCGCGTTAAGGCACCGGCGTCCACAGTACCTGTTCGATGCGCGTGGCGCCTGCCGCCAGCATGATGAGGCGGTCGAGGCCCAGCGCCACACCCGAGGCGGGCGGCATCATGGCCAGCGCCTCCAGCAGCTCCTCATCGACGGGATAGCGCTCGCCATAAACTTTTTCCTTCACATCCATCTCGGCCGCGAAGCGGCGGCGCTGTTCGCTGGCGTCAGTCAATTCGCCAAAGCCGTTGGCCAGCTCGACACCGCAGGCATAGAGTTCGAAGCGCTCGGCGACGCGGCTGTCATGGCCGCACAGCCGGGCAAGGGCCGCCTCAACGGCTGGATATTCATAAAGCACGGTAATCGCGCCATTGCCGAGATTGGGCTCCACTTCTTCCGCCAGGATGCGGCTGAAAATGTCGGACCAGGAATCATCATCGGCCACCCGCACAGGCGAGCGCGCGGCCAGCCCGTCGCGGTCTGCTCCACCTGCATTGTCGAGTGTCGCCATCAGGTCGACGCCGGCAAAGCGCTGGAAGGCCTCGGCCACGGTAAGCCATTGCGCCTCCGCCTGCGGTTCCGCCTCGCGTCCGCGCCACCGGAACAGGCGCGTGCCCGCCACCTCCGCCGCCAGCCGCACCAGGTCGAGCGTGTCATCGATGATGGTGCGATAAGGCTCATTGGCGCGGTACCATTCCAGCATGGTGAATTCCGGTGAATGGGTGAGCGTGCGCTCGCGGTTGCGATAGACCTTGGCAATGTCAAAGATGCGCGTCTCGCCCGCCGCCAGAAGTTTCTTGCAGGCAAATTCCGGCGAGGTGTGGAGATAGCGCCGCGTGGCCGTGCCGTCGGGCTGGATCAGATCGGTGGCGAAGCCATGGAGATGGGCCTCGTTGCCCGGCGACACCTGCAGCGCCCCGCAATCGACTTCGATAAAGTCCCGTTCGGCGAACCAGGAGCGGACCGCCGCAAGAATGCGATTGCGCACCAGAAGCAGCGGCCGCCGGTCGGCATGGCGCTCCGGTGAATACCAGCGGGATGGACTCTGCGGCACACAAATCTCCCAAGGGGGTTGGCTTAAGCGGGGGCCGCTGCTAATACCCCGGCCAGCCAATTCCCGCAAATGTCGAGAAAACGAGAAATATAGTGGTCAAGATCATCGCAAGTGGCGTCCGCAAGGGCAATGTCATCGAACACGAGGACGGCAAGCTCTATGTCGTGCTGAAGGCCGAAAGCATGCATCCCGGCAAGGGCACGCCGACCACTACCATCGACATGCGCCGCATCTCGGATGGCGTGAAGACCACGGTGCGTTACAAGACCACCGACACCATGGAGCGCGCCTTCGTCGAGACCATCACCCACGGCTATCTCTATCAGGACGGCGACAACTACGTCTTCATGAACCCCGAGAGCTTCGAGCAGATTCAGGTGACCGGCGACATGATGGGCGACTTGGCCCCCTTCCTTCAGGAAGGCATGGATTGCCAGATTGCACTCTTCAACGGTGTGCCGATCTCGATCGAACTGCCGCCGCGCGTGACGCTGGAAATCGTCGAGACCGAGCCGGCGATCAAGAACCAGACGGCGTCATCCTCGTTCAAGCCCGCCGTGCTGTCGAATGGCGTCCGCACCATGGTGCCGCCGCACATCGCCTCGGGCACCCGCATTGTGGTGTCGACCGAAGACGCCTCCTACGTCGAACGTGCCAAGGACTGAGTTTTCGTCTTCGCCCCGCGCCAGCGGGGAGAAGAAGGGGACCCATCGCGCCTTCGCGATGGGGGAGATGAGGGGCCGCCGGGCGCTTCATTGTAAAGTGCCCGGTGGCCCCTTTCCTCTCCCCGCTATGGCGGGGGCGAGGACGTACCTGGATCAAACTTTCTTGAACACCGCCACACTTTCCACGTGCCATGACCACTTGAACTGGTCGACGGCGGTGAGCGTTTCGAGTCTGTAGCCGCCGCCAATCAGGATTTCGGCATCGCGCGCCAAAGTCGCCGGGTCACACGATACGGCGATCACGGTTTTCACCTTCGACTTCGCCAACTGCCTGGCTTGCGCTTCGGCTCCGGCGCGCGGCGGGTCGAAGATCACGGCATCGAAGGCCTTGAGTTCGGTGGCAACGAGTGGCTCGCGGAACAGGTCGCGGACCGTGGCCACGACGGGTTTCAGTCCCGGTGTGACGCGCACCGCCGCCGCCAGCGCCGCTATCGCCGGGCGGTCGCTGTCATAGGCCCAGACTTTGACCTTCTCGGCCAGACGCAGGCTGAAAGGTCCACAGCCGCAGAACAGGTCGGCCACGGTCTTGGCCTTGCCCAAACCTTCAGCGACCAGCCGCGCCAGCACCGCCTCTCCTTCCGCTGTCGCCTGCAGGAATGAAACGGCGGGAATGGTGACGCTGGCCTTGCCCATCCCTATGGCGGGCAGGCGCGCCGTAACCAGTGCCGTGCCGTTGAGACTGAGCCGCGCCAGATCGAGATCTGCCGCGAGGCCTGCGAACTTCGCCATCTCCTGTTCGACGATCTTGCGCTCGGCCCGGACGCTGGCGTCGATGCCGCCATCGGTGGCGGTCAGCGCCACATCGCAATCGCCGGCCTTCGTGGCCAGTGCCCGGGCGATGTCGAAGGCCTGCGCCAGCGGCGGCACGAGGATGGGGCAAGCGTCGAGATCGAGGAGGTCGTGACTGCGCGCCGCCATGAAGCCCGCCGTCACCACGCCATCGCGGCGCCTCGCATGAATGCTCACACGGCGGCGGCCCGCGCCATGGGCATCAATCAGTTCACGGACGATCATGGCGATGCCGCGCGCCTTGAGTGCCGTTTCAACGAGACCCTTCTTCCACTGGCGATAGGGCTCTTCCCGCCAATGCTGCAACTGGCAGCCGCCGCAGGTCCCGTAATGCTTGCAGAAGGCTGCGGTGCGTTCCGGTGATGGCGAGAGAACGCGGCGGAGGACGCCACGCTCGCCGTCAATCTTCGCCGCCACCATTTCGCCAGGCAATGTATAGGGCACGAAGACATTGGCGTCCTCATGGCGGGCCAGCCCTTCGCCACGCCGTCCGAGTCCGGTGATGGCCAGCGTCACCTCAGCCATGTTCCACCTTCGGATAGGCAATGGCGATGCCGTAGCCGGAGCGCAGCGAAATACGCACCGGGCCGTGGGCGATGTTGGACAGGGTCAGCGTCGAGCCCAATGGCACCTGGCGCTGGACCAGTGGCCATTTCACGCCATCGAGGTCAAGACCCTCAAGATCGGTGAAGGGGATGACGCTGATGCGGCTGCCGGGTGGCAGATCAATCAGCGTCTCGCCGGCCAGAACCGGATGGGCCTCCTCTTCGCCGCTGGTGACAAGACAGGGCAATCCGCGCCGCGCCAGCTGCAAGGCAGTGCCCAGCAATCCCGCCGTGTGATCGGTCTGCCCGCCGAGGCCACCTGTCAGGATAATTTCCGAGGCACCTCCGGCCACCGCTTCCGCCACCGCGATACTGCCATCAGTGGCGTCTTTCTCGGCTGGAAAAATCTTCCGCGGAATGTCGCGGTACTGAAGCGTCAGTTCCGAACCGGCCGAATCGAAATCGCCGACCCAGAGTTCGGGAACCAACCCCAGCGCCGCCGCATGCATCATGCCGCTGTCGGCGGCGATTATCCGCGCACCCTCGATCTGTTGGCGCAGGCGCGCCGTGACGGTGAGATCGCCACCTAAAAGAATTGCGAATTTGCTCATGGCTGCTGTCTAGCAAATGCCACTTGCCAGCGCATCCCGTCTCGCTTAAGTCTTTTCGTGCTCTCAACGGGGTGCCAGTTCGATCTGGCTGAGAGGGGCAATTGCCCCAACCCGCTGAACCTGATCCGGATCATGCCGGCGGAGGGATTGCGGGCGGAAACCGGAAACGGGGACCAATCCTCCATCCAACGGCGCATGGAGGACCTATGAAGAAGACAGTCACCACTCTGTTAGCGCTGCTTGCTCTCGCGGTTCCCGCCGTAGCCAAGGACACGCTCACCATCTACACTTACGACAGCTTCACCTCCGAATGGGGGCCGGGCGCCAAGATCAAACAATCCTTCGAGAAGGATTGTGACTGCACCATCGCATGGGTGGCACTGGGCGATGGCGTTGCGATGCTCAACCGCCTGAAACTCGAAGGCCAGACGACCAAGGCCGACGTGGTGCTGGGCCTCGACACCAACCTCACCGCTGAAGCCGCAGCAACGGGCCTCTTCGGCAAGCACGGCATTGACGTCAAGCTGGCGAGGATTCCGCTGCCCTGGGCCGATGAATATTTCATGCCCTTCGACTTTGCCCATTTCGCTGTCGTTTATGACAGCGAGACGCTGAAGACGCCGCCCAGGAGCCTCGATGAACTGGTGAACGGCGATCCGGCCCAGAAAATCATTCTCGAAGATCCGCGCACTTCGACACCGGGCCTGGGCTTCCTGCTGTGGATGAAGCAGGTCTACGGCAAGAAGGCCGGAGAAGCCTGGACGAAGCTCAGCAAGCGCGTGCTCACCACAACGCCTGGCTGGTCGGAAGCCTATGCGCTGTTCACCAAGGGCGAAGCGCCGATGGTGCTGTCCTACACCACCTCGCCCGCCTATCATGTGATCGCCGAAAATACCGAACGCTACAAGGCGGCCTCCTTCAGCGAGGGCCATTATCTGCAGATTGAGGTGGCGGGATTGATCGAGGCCTCGCCGGAAAAGGCGCTGGCCCAGAAGTTCCTGGCCTTCATGATGGGACCGGGTTTCCAGGACCAGATCCCCACCAGCAACTGGATGTTCCCGGCCGGCACCACCTCAGGCCCGCTGCCCGCCGCCTTCGATGCGCTGGTCAAGCCCGCCGAGACCCTCATCTACTCGCCGCTTGAGGTCAACGACAACCGCCGCGCCTGGATCGACGAGTGGCTCAACGCCACGTCGAAATGAACGCCACGCTGACAGCGCGGGCGCCGGCTCTGCTGGCGCCCGCCGTCATCCTCACCGCCGTGGCGGCGGGTTTCCTGCCCGTACTGTGGCTGGGTGCGGCGCAAGGCTTTTCCGGTTTCGATCCCTATCTCGTCCGGGTCCTGCGCTTCACGCTGTTGCAGGCTGGCCTGTCGGCGCTGCTGTCGATCCTGATCGGCATTCCGGTGGCACGGGCACTGGCCAGGCAGAGTTTCCCCGGACGTGCCATTATCCTCCGCCTGCTCACCCTGCCCATGGCGCTGCCGGCCATCGTCGTCATCATCGGGGTGATCGAAGTCTACGGCACGCGGGGCTGGCTCGGCGGCGCCTTCGGACTCTATGGCTTGCAGGGCATTCTGCTGGCCCATGTGTTTTTCAATTTTCCGCTGGCCGCCAGACTTTCACTCTCGGCACTGGAGCGCATTCCGCCCGAAAGCTGGAAGCTCGCCGCGCAGTTGGACTTCGGCCCGCGCGACATCTGGCGGCTGATCGAGTGGCCGCAACTGCGTGGCAGCCTGCCCGGCATTGCCCTGCTGATTTTCCTGCTCTGCGCCTCGAGCTTCGCCATCGTGCTGACACTGGGCGGCGGCCCGCGCGCCACCACGCTGGAGGTGGCGATCTATCAATCGCTGCGCGCTGATTTTGATCCGCCGCGCGCCGCCGCACTGGCCGTGGTGCAACTGCTGCTCTGCGCCAGTCTCGCCATCATCGCCCAGCGCTGGGGCGGGCTGATGACCGACGGACCAACGCTGCGCGGTATCGTGATCCGCTACGACGGCAAGACCTTCACCGCCCGCCTCGCCGATGCGGTGGTGATCGGCGGCGGTCTGCTCGTTCTTCTGCCGCCGCTCCTCGCCTTGACGGTGTCGGGAGCGGGAAACATTGTTGTCAGTACGGAATTGCTGCGCGCCGCCGCCACCAGCCTGATGCTCGGTCTCGCCACGGCGGCGGTGACCTTGCTTCTCGTCTGGCCGCTGGCGGCAGCGCGGTCAGAAACTTGGCGCAAGGCCTCAGGTCTCATCGTGCTGTCGGGCTGGATCATGCCGCCCGCCGTGCTGGCCACAGGCTGGTTCATCCTGCTCAGCGGCCACGCCGATGTATCAGGCCTCGCACCATTTCTGGTGATCGCCATGAATGGCCTGATGGCCTTGCCTTTCGCCTATCAGATTGCCGCACCCGCCGTGGCCCAGTCCGCCGCCCGCCACGACCGGCTCTGTGCCGGATTGGGCATCGAGGGTTTCAACCGCCTGCGGCTGATTGATTTGGCGGTGCTGCGAAAGCCTCTCGCCCTGGCGCTGGTCATGGGCTTTGTCATGTCGCTGGGCGACTTGACCGCCATCTCGCTGTTCGGGACACAGGATTTGCTGACCTTCCCGGCGTTGATCTACCGCCAGATGGGAACCTATCGCATCGACGAAGCCGTGGGCTCAGCCCTGCTGCTGGGAATTTTTGTGCTGGCTTTGACCACGCTTGCCGAACGCTGGAGCATGGCCCGTGATTAGGCTGGAGCAGGTGGTTTTCAAATACGAAGACATGACCATGTCTTTCGACGCGGAGATTGCCGATGGCTGCTTCCTCGCCATCATCGGTCCGAGTGGTGCCGGAAAGTCGACGCTGCTGAATCTCATCGCCGGTTATGAAACGCCATCCTCGGGCCGCATCAGCATCAACGGCCTGGACATGGCTGGGCTTGGACCACACCAGCGCCCGGTCAGCATGATCTTCCAGGACAACAACGTCTTCGCCCATCTCGATGTCTGGCAAAACGCCGCCATCGGCATTGCGCCGTCGCTGCGGCTCAGTGGTACACAGCGATTGAGCGTTGACAACGCATTGGCAATGGTCGGTCTCGCGGCGTTGGCAAAGCGCAAGCCCGGCGAAGTGTCGGGTGGCGAGCGCCAGCGTATCGCCATCGCCCGCGCTTTGGTGCGCGACAGGCCAGTGCTGCTGCTTGACGAACCCTTCGCGGCGCTCGGTCCAGCACTGCGCCGCGACATGCTCGATCTCGTCAAGGCCATGCAGGTGGAGCACAAGCTCACCGTGCTCATGGTGTCGCACCAGCCCGAGGATGCGCAATATGCGGCGAGCCATACGGCCTTCCTGAGTGCCGGCCGCATCGTGGCGTTGAAGCCCACGGCGGAGCTTTTCGCATCGCCAGACGTAGCCGGCCTTGACGATTATCTGGGGGACTGGAGAAGCGTCTGACAATCGTCTATGCGCTGCGACCGCAACCATGGCCCAGATACTTCTCAATCTCCGCGATATTCATTTGACCTTCGGCGGCAAGCCGGTGCTTGAAGGTGCCGAACTGGCCGTGTCGGACGGCGAGCGCATTGCGCTGGTCGGACGCAATGGTTCGGGCAAGTCGACGCTGCTGAAGATCGCCGCGCGGATGGTCGAGACCGATAGCGGCGAAAACTGGCTGCAACCCGGGACCACCATCCGCTACCTGCCCCAGGAGCCGGACCTCATGGGCTTTACAACCGTACTGGCCTATGTCGAGGCGGGGCTTGGGCCTGCCGACGATCCGCACCGCTGCACCATCTTGCTGCGCGATTTGGGCATGACCGGCGAAGAAGACCCAAAGACGCTGTCGGGCGGCGAGATCCGCCGCGCCGCCATCGCCCGGACGCTGGCCCCCGAACCCGATATCCTGCTGCTCGATGAGCCGACCAACCATCTCGATCTTCCGGCCATCGAATGGCTGGAAGGCGAACTGAGATCCCTGCGTTCAGCGATGGTCATCATCAGCCACGACCGGCGCTTCCTGCAAGCGCTCAGCAACCGCACCGTCTGGCTCGACTGCGGCGCGGCGCGGCGGCTGGATCGCGGTTTCGCCGAATTCGAATCGTGGCGCGACGAGGTCCTCGCCAAGGAAGCCGAAGACCAGGCGCTGCTCTCCCAGCGCATCGCCACCGAAGAATACTGGATGCGTTATGGCGTCACCGCAAGGCGCAAGCGCAACATGCGCCGCGTCGAACTGCTCTCCACGCTCCGCAAGCAGCGCCGCGAGCATACCGGCTCGCAAGGGGCGGTGCGCATGGCGGCGTCGGGCGGCGATCTTTCCGGACGGTTGGTGGCGGAGGCCAAGAGTGTTTCGAAATCATATGGCGGCCGGCCGATCATCGCCTCTCTCGATCTCCTCATCATGCGCGGCGACCGGCTCGGCATCGTCGGTCCCAATGGTGCCGGCAAGACGACACTGATCAAGCTGCTGACCGGTGTGCTTGAGCCTGACTCAGGCGCGATCCGCCTTGGTACCAACTTGCAGACGGTCACATTGGACCAGAGCCGCCAGAGTCTCGATCCCGGAAGCTTGCTGGGCGACGTCATTACCGACGGGCGTGGCGCCAGCGTTACCGTCAATGGCGAGACCAAGCATGTGGTCAGCTACATGAAGGATTTTCTGTTCCGCCCCGATCAGGCCCGCACGCCTGTGTCGGTGTTGTCGGGCGGCGAACGCGCCCGCCTCATCCTGGCGCGCGAACTGGCCAAGCCGTCGAACCTCTTGGTGCTCGACGAGCCGACCAACGATCTCGATCTCGAAACCCTCGACATGCTGCAGGAGATGCTCGCCGATTATCAGGGCACCATCCTGCTGGTCAGCCATGACCGCGACTTCCTCGACCGCGTCGCCACCTCGGTGCTGATGGCCGAGGGCAATGGTCAGTGGACGGAATATGCCGGCGGCTACTCCGACATGGTGAGCCAGCGCGGTGGCGGTGTTGAAGCCCGCAAGGTGAAAGCAGCGCCGGAAAAATCTGCGCCCGCCGCGGTGCCGACGCCACCGCAGGCGCAGCGCAAGTTGTCGTTCAAGGAAAAGCACGCGCTCGAAACCTTGCCCGCCACGATGACCAAGCTGCAAGCCGAGATTGCCAGACTGGAGCGCGATTTTTCCGACGCGTCCCTGTTCAGCCGGAACCCCAAAAAATTCGAGACAACGGCGAAGCGCCTCGCCGCCGCCCGAACCGAGCTTGCGGCATCCGAGGAACACTGGCTGGAACTGGAAATGAAACGCGAGGAACTGGAGCGCGCTTGACTTACCAGCCCGAACCGCCACCGCCACCGCCACCGCCGCCTGATGATCCGCCGCCGCTTGATCCGGAACTGCTGCCTGGTGCGGTCGAGGCCGACGCGACGCTTGATGACAGGCTCGACCCCAGGCTGTTGGTGAAACCGCCGGTGCGCCCGGAATCCCAGTGCGAGCCGGAATACCACAGCGGTGCCGCGGCACCGGCTGCCGCAGCGGCGGCGAGTACGGCGGCGAACTTGCTGTTCCACTCATTCTCGCAATCAAGCGCCAGCGCATAGGGCAGGTAGCGCTCGAACAGTTGCGGCGTCTTCTCCGGCGGATGCAGAACCTTCAGGCGCTCTTCCTCGGCGGTGGTCATGTAAAGGCGGAAACCCTCGATCTGGTCGAGCAGCTTGCGGCCAGGCACGGTGGGCGCCCGCAGGAGAAAGTAAAAGACCAGATTCATGATGGCCAGCAGTATGGCGATGCCAACCAGAAAATAGAGACGCGGCGATCCCATACCCGAGGTGAAGAGGGCCGGGGCGCCAATGCCAAAGAAAGCTAAGAAAAAAGGTACAATGAACAGAAGGCGGAACAGTCCGCCGATCTTGCCCAGAACGCCGCGCGAGCCCCTGAGGCCCTTGAACGCCGCCCAGCCGACACTCAACAACACGGCCCAAAAGACGCCAAAGAATCCCGCAGCGATTAGGCCGACGACCGCCTCATCGCCGGGCAGCAGTAACGCCGAGATCAGCAGACCGATGAGCGAGATGGCGGCACCGCCCGCGAACCAGCCGAGATTGCGCGCGAAGGCGCTGCCTTCATATTCGCTGGTGAGTGATTTTTCGAGTGCGCCGCGCACCGCCCTGACGGCCACATGGCTGGATTGCTTCAGCGTCAGGGTGCTCGATGGCAGAGCCGCATAGAGTGATTGCTCGGCTGTGGTGAGTGCCGGTGCAGCGGCGGCGGGCGAAAGCTTGGTCACCGCGAATTGGTCATCGTCATCAGAGATTTTGAGACGCCCCTTGACCGCCAGTCCGACGAGAGACGCGGCAAAGGCCTTGTCGTCGAAGCCCATCTTCCACACGAAGCGGGCGCCTGCCGGCGCCAGTCCGGCGGGTGGCATGAACAGCGGAATGATGGTGCCCTTCGGCGGGTCGCGGCCAACCTTGTTCCAGGCAAAGAGATAATAGGCGGCAGCGCCAAGCAGCGTCGCCAGCAAGCCGAAGACCGCGGCATTGTCTTGTATCCACCAGCTCCATTTGTCGCTGCCGCTGGGTGGCGCCACGATGCCCTTCTGCCAGGCCACCGCGACAGTGAAGCCCTGCGAGGATTGAAGCCGCTGCGTGGTCTCGGCGCGGTACTGGTCGCCGCTGGCCGATACGACGCGGAAGTCCTTGCCCGTCTCGCCCTGATCTCCGGTATAGCCATCATGCTGCTGGATGATGGCGCCAGACGGCAGGCGGATGATGACGGCGGCGTGCTGGATCGGAAAGGTCCAGCCATTGCCGGTGACGTTCCAGTAGAGCTCGTCGAATTTCTCGAAGAAACCAAGCTGCCGCGTGGTGGTATAGGTGATCTCGTAGCTGTGCTGGCCGTTGTCGAGAAAGGTATCCTTGTCGCCGATGCGGATGCGCTTGCCGTTGGAAATGGACTCGATGCCATAGGGTTCGCCGCGGCCGTCGCGCTTGACATCGAGAACATCGAAGCCCACCCGCACCCGGATACCATGCTTGTCGGTGTAAGTGCTCGGGAAATCGCGCAGGATGCCATGGCGGATGTCGTTGCCCTCGGCATTGACGGTGATGGTTTCCTTGACGCTCAGCGAGGCATCGGCGTTGACGGTCACATCGCTGACGAAATTTTCGATGCGCTCTTCGGCAAGTGCCGGAAGAGTCAGCGCCAGCAGCAGGCCGAGAGCGAGAACAAGGGCGCGCATGAGCCGGGCTACGTCTTGAAATCGACCTTGGGAACCTCGCGCGCCGCCGCGTCGCCGATCTCGAAGAACTCGGCCTTCTGGAACTTGAAGAAATCGGCGATGAAGTTGGACGGGAAGGATTCGATCATGGTGTTGAGGTTGCGGACAGCACCATTGTAGTAGCGCCGCGACATCTGGATTTCGTCCTCGACACCCGACAGCTTGTCTTGCAGGTCGCGGAAATTGGCGTCGGCCTTCAGCTCCGGATAGGCCTCGGCCACCGCAAAGAGCTTGCCCAGAGCCCCGCTCATCGCCTGGCCCACCGCTGATTGTTCGCCGACAGTGCCGCCCGAAATGCTTTTTGCCCGCAGGTCGGCGATGTCGCGGAACAGCTTGTCCTCGTGTGAGGCATAGCCCTTGACGGTCTCGATCAGATTGGGAATGAGATCGGCGCGGCGGCGCAACTGAACGTCGATGCCGCTCCAGCCCTCGGCCGCCAGGTTCTTGGTTGAGACCAGCGCATTATAGGCATAGGCGAGATAGGCGGCGATCACCACGATGAGGCCCAGAAGACCATAGCCGAACATGCGTTTCACTCCTGTTGGGTAGACGGGGGATTATCTTGCGTCTGGCGCCCGCAAGCAAGGGTCAAGCAAGTGTATAGGGCCGGTCGTGTTGCAAGGACGGAATGCGGCGGCGCGTCAGGCGCACCTGTTCGAGATCGATGTCGGCCACGATGACGCCCTCCGCCTCCCCGCCATCGGCGAGCACCAGCCCCCAGGGATTGACGATCAGCGAATGGCCGTAGCATTGGCTGCCACCGGCCAACGTGCCATATTGGCAAGGTGCTATGACATAGGCGCCATTCTCGATGGCCCGTGCCCGTTGCAGCACATGCCAATGGGCCTCGCCGGTCATTTTCGTGAAGGCGGCGGGCGTCGCCAGCATCTCCGCTCCAGCTTGTGCATAGGCCCGGTAGAGTGCCGCAAAGCGCAGGTCGTAGCAGATCGACAGGCCAATCGAGCCTTCCACACAGGGACTGATGACCGCCAGGTCACCGGGCGCAATGGTGGCCGATTCGCGGTAGATCTTGCCTTCGCCGAGATTGACGTCGAACATGTGGATCTTGTCGTAACGCGCCGCGATGGTCCCGTCCGGTTTCAGCATGTAACTACGGTTGTTGATGCGCCCGTCAGCAGCGCGCACGCCGATCGAGCCAATGAGAATCCACACATCCAGTTGGCGCGCCAGTGCCGCCATGGCGGGCAGCACCGGATGTTCCGCTTCGGGCGGTGCCACCGGATAAAGCAGCCCGTCGCTTGTATCGAGGCCCGCGCAATATTCCGGCGTGGCGATGAAACGCGCCCCCTGCCCAGCGGCATCGCGGATCAGCCGCGACAGCACCACGATGTCATGGGCGATGTCGGGTGTCGCCGAATTCTGGATACAGGCGGCCTTGAATGTCATGCCCTGATCCTAGCCCTGCTGCAATCGCTTGGCCAGCACCCCCGATCCGCAACATCCGATTTGACTGTAAGCGGCCGAGGAGTCAAACCTCAGGCGCAACAGGAGCTTTCCCATGGATCAGTTGACCAGGCGCTACAACGGGCCGGAAGGCCAGGAGGACATGCCCTATCTGCTGACGCCGGGGCCGCTGACCACGTCGCGGAGCGTCAAGGCCGCCATGCTGGCCGACTGGGGCTCGCGCGACGTGGAATTCCGCAAGGTGGTGGGCGATATCCGCAAGGGCCTGCTCGCCATGGCGCTGTGTGATGGCACTTACGAATGCGTCATCATGCAGGGCTCCGGCACCTTCGCCATCGAGGCGGCACTTGGCTGTTTCTGCCCGGCCAATGCGGGCAAGACACTGGTGGTGGCCAATGGCGCCTATGGCGACCGGGCGGCGAGGATCCTCGAGCGGATCGGCAGGCCGCACCTCAAGATCGACAAGGGCGACAGTGCCGCACCCAGCCCTGAGGAAATCACCGTGATGCTCGACAGCGATGCGGCCATCACCCATGTCTGGATGATCCACTGCGAGACCACATCGGGCATCGTCAACCCGATTGAGGATGTGGCGGTGGCGGTGAAAGGCCGTGGCCGCACTTTCATGGTCGATGCCATGTCGTCTTTCGGTGCGCTGCCGCTTGACATGCGCCACGGCATCGACGTGATGGTATCGTCATCCAACAAATGCATCGAGGGCGTTCCGGGCTTCTCCTATGTGCTGGTGAAGCACGACATGCTGGAAGCCTCGAAGGGCCGCTGCCATTCGGTGGTGCTTGATCTTTATGAGCAATGGAAGGGCCTTGAGGCCAATGGCCAGTTCCGCTTCACGCCACCCACCCACGCGCTTGTCGCCTTCCATCAGGCAATGCGCGAGCATGAGCGGGAAGGTGGCGTCACGGCGCGCGGCGCCCGCTATGCCCGCAATGCCCAGATACTGCTGAAGGGCATGCGCGGCATGGGCTTCAGCACCTTGCTGAACGACAATGAGGCAGGCCCCATCATCCAGACCTTCCTGACGCCGCGCGATCCCCGCTTTGATTTTGAACATTTCTACGAGGCCCTGCGGTCGCGCGGTTTCGCCATCTATCCCGGCAAGCTGACGAAGCGCCCGAGCTTTCGTATCGGCACCATCGGCAAGGTCGATGAAAAGGTGATGGCCGGTGTGCTCAAGGCCATTCGCGAAGTGTTGGACGAAATGAACGTCACCGACATGACAGCCCTCGAGGCTTGAGATGAAAACCGTTTCGGTCAATGGCCGCAGCTACAACTGGCCAACCGCTCCTCTTGTCGTCATCTGCTGCGACGGCAGCGAACCCGCCTACATGGAAATTGCCATGCGGGCTGGTCTCATGCCCAATCTCCGGAGGATCATCGCCAAGGGTGAAAACCTGCGCGGCCACTCGGTCATTCCAAGCTTCACCAATCCCAACAACCTGTCGATCGTCACCGGCCGCCCGCCCAATGTGCATGGCATCTGCGGCAATTATCTCATCGATCCCGCGACCGGCATTGCGACGATGATGAATGATCCGAAATGGCTGCGCGCCCCCACTATCTTCGAAGCCTTCCAGAAGGCGGGAGCAAAGATCGCCATGGTGACCGCCAAGGACAAGCTGCGCCTGCTGCTTGGCAAGGGCCTGGTCTTCGACGGCACGGCGGTGGCCTTCTCATCCGAGAAGGCGGACCAGGTGACGCTCGCTGAAAATGGCATCGAAAATGTCTGCGCCATGACCGGCATGGACGTGCCCGGTGTCTATTCGGCGGAACTTTCCGAATTCGTCTTCGCGGCCGGCGTCAAGCTGCTGGCCTCGATGCGGCCCAATCTGATGTATCTGTCGACCACCGACTATGTGCAGCACAAATACGCGCCGGGGTCGATGGGCGCCAACGCCTTCTACGCGATGATGGACAAGTATCTGGGCAGCCTTGATGCCGGCGGCGCCATCCTCATCATCGTCGCCGACCATGGCATGAAGGACAAGCATCTGGCCAATGGCGATCCCGACGTGATCTATCTCCAGGACGTGCTCGACGCCAAATTCGGAATAGGCAAAACCAGGGTCATCCTGCCGATCACCGACCCTTATGTGGTGCACCACGGGGCGCTCGGCTCCTTCGCCACTGTCTATGCCTATGGCGCGGCGGTCGCCGACGTCATGGCGGAGATCAAGGCGCAGAACGGTATCGATGTGGTGCTGAACAGGACCGACGGCTGCGCCCGCTTCGAATTGCCGGAGGATCGCCTCGGCGACATCATCGTCGTTTCGGGCGGCCCGAAGGGTTCGAAAGTCATTGGCTCATCGCGCGACAGGCACGATCTTTCGGGGCTGAACGAACCGCTGCGTTCACATGGCGGCCTGACCGAGCAGGAAGTCCCGGTGATCGCCAACCGCAAGTTCAAGGACCTGCCGCAGCAGCTGCGCAATTTCGACGCCTTCGCGCTGGGTTGCAATCATGTTGTGGAGGTCTAGGTCATGAGTATTCCCGCCACCAAGCGCCCCGTCATCCGCGAATCGATGCGCATCGGCGGAAAGAAAGTAGACGCCGACGGCGTCGTCCCGGTGCATTATCCGTACACGAATGAAATCATCGGTACCGTTCCGGCCGGACGCGCCGAACATGCGGCACGGGCCTTCGCCATCGCCGCCGCCTACAAGCCGAAGCTGACGCGCTATGAGCGCCAGCAGATACTGTTCCGCACGGCGGAACTGATCCGTGCCCGCAAGGACGCGCTCTCCGATCTCATCACCCTGGAACTGGGCCTCTCCAAGAAGGATTCGCTCTATGAAGTGGGCCGCGCTTATGATGTCTATTCGCTGGCCGGCCAGCTGGCCATTCTCGATGACGGCCAGATATTTTCCTGCGATCTGACGCCCCAGGGCAAGCCGCGCAAGATTTTCACCAAGCGCGGCTTGCCCTGGGGCGTCAGATCGCAGGAGAATATCTGGCCGTCGTCGAGAATGGCCAGCTGGCCCGCCAGCGAATAGACGTCATAGGCGCGGCCCACTTCATAGAGCGAATCCTTCTTGGAAAGGCCAAGCTCCAGCGTGATGAGATCGGACAGCTGGTCTTTCCGGCTGCGGATCAGCTCAGCGGTACGGAATAATATCTCCTGGCGCTCATAGCGTGTCAATTTCGGCTTGTAGGCTCTGGCGATGGCGAAAGCCTGCGCTGCATGTTCCGCGCGGCCCGCCGGCACGGTGCCGATCACTTCGCTCGTATACGGATAATGCACCGGAACCACGCCATCGGCATCGACCTTGCGGCCG
>JBKJQD010000020.1:0-11272 GCA_046594125.1 Aestuariivirga sp. | reverse complement strand
TGGGGAGGGGTCAGGGGTGGGGGGCCGCGAGTCCAGACCCTGGCCACCCCTGCCCCTCCCCACAAGGGGGAGGGAAAAAGCCGGTGGCCCTTGCGGCTCTATGCCGGGCTGCTGACGGTGTTCCTCGCGGTGAATGCCATCGGCCTGCCGCTTGCCGAACTGCTGCGCAAGCTCGGACCGCCGCCCTTGGGTGAGAAGATCACCTACTCAACACTGGTGACCGGCCGCGACGGCCAGTTGCTGCGGCCGTTCATCACGCGCGATGGCTACTGGCGCCTGCCGTTGACCAGCGCCAGCGTCGACCAGCGCTTCATCGCCATGCTGCTGGCCTACGAGGACAAGCGCTTTTACCAGCACCATGGCGTTGACCCCTATGCCCTGCTGCGCGCCGCAGGCCAGGCCCTGTGGAACGGACACATCGTGTCGGGCGGCTCGACGCTCACCATGCAGGTGGCCCGCCTGCTTGAGCCGCGACCGGCTCGAAGCTTTGGCGACAAGGCAGCCGAGATGATCCGTGCACTGCAGATCGAGCAACACCTCGGCAAGGCCCAAATCCTCGATCTCTATCTGGCGCTCGCCCCCTATGGCGGCAATATCGAGGGCACCCGCGCCGCATCACTGGCCTATTTCGGCAAGGAGCCGCGGCGACTGTCGACGGCGGAGGCGGCCCTTCTCGTCGCACTCCCCCAGTCGCCCGAAACGCGCCGGCCCGACCGTCAGGCCAAGGCCGCCATGGCCGCCCGTAATCGCGTGGTGGCGAGGCTGATGAAGGACGGCATCATCAACAGCGACCAGGCCGATGCGGCGGTGATCGAGGCCGCCCCCACCGGACGCCTGGCCTTCCCGATGCTGGCCGCCCACGTAGCGGAAAAGCTTGCCGGAAAAGCCCCCGATGGCACAGTCGAGACCACCACCCTGTCGGGCGGCCTTCAGGCCTCGCTCGAGGCTTTGGCGCGCGACCGGGCGATTGCCATCGGCTCCGGCGTTGCGGCCGCCATCGTCGTCGTCGACAACGCCACGGGCGAAGTGCGCGCCCATGTCGGCGGCACCGGTTATTTTGATCTGGCGCGCGCTGGCCAACTCGATCTGGCCTCGGCTTTGCGCTCGCCGGGGTCGACGCTCAAGCCCTTCATCTATGGCCTCGCTTTCGAGGACGGTATCGTCCATCCCGAGACGCTGATCGACGACCGCGCCATCCGCTATGGCGCCTATGCCCCGGAAAATTTCGATGACAGTTTCCATGGCACGGTGACAGTGCGCACCGCCCTGCAGCAGTCGCTCAATGTCCCCGCCTTGCAAATTCTCGAAGCCGTCGGCCCCGACCGCCTGGCGGCCAGGCTCGCCAATGCCGGGGTGAAACTGGTGCTGCCGAAGAATGCCGGGCCGGGCCTCGCGGTGGGCCTCGGCGGCGCTGGTATCAAGCTCATTGATCTGACAGCGCTCTATGTCGCATTGGCCCGGGGCGGCGACTCCCTGCCGTTGATCTGGCGCAGCGCTGACCGCCAGACGGCGGCGGCACCGCGCCGCCTGCTTGATCCCGCCGCTGCGTGGATGGTGGGCGACGTGCTGATCGGCGCCCCCACCCCGGAAAATGCCATGGGCGGCCTCATCGCCTTCAAGACCGGCACCTCATACGGTTACCGCGATGCTTGGGCGGCGGGTTTCGACGGCGCCACCACCATCGCCGTGTGGGTGGGACGGCCCGATGGCTCCGCCGTTCCGGGCCTCGTGGGCCGCACCGCCGCCGCCCCCATCCTCTTCGAGGCCTTCCAGAGGCTCGGGTTGAAGCGCAAGCCCCTGCCACCGCCACCGCCCGGCGCCGTCATCGCCCGCACCACCGAATTGCCTGCCGCCCTGCAACGCTTCCGCCCGCACAGCCTGCCGGAAGTCGCCACCACGTCAGCTGGCAATGCGCCTCTGGCCATCGCCTTTCCGCCCGATGGCGCCCGCATCGATCTGTCGGGCGATGGCGATCAGCCGAGTCTGGCGCTGAAGGTCAACGGCGGCGTGGCCCCCTTCACCTGGCTCATCGATGGCGTACCGATCCTCGCTGAGGAACAGCGCCGCGATGCCTTCTGGGATGGGCCGGGCCGCGGCTTTGCCAGGCTTTCGGTCATCGACGCCACCGGCAAGACCGCCACCGCCCGCATCCGCATCGAATGATGCCACTTGCAAACTCTCAACTTGGCGGGCCATAACAGCGCCGAAAATCGGGAGTTCACATGAGCATCGGAATTGGAGTGATTGGGGCGGGCATCATGGGTGCCGACCATGCGAAGATCATCGCCCGGCAGATCGCTGGCGCCCACGTCGCCGCCATTTGCGATGCCGATGCCAGGCGCGCCGAAGCTGTCGCAGCCGACAGTAATGCCGGCGGCATCTTCAGCGATCCGCTGGAACTGATCCGCAGCCCCAAGGTCGACGCCGTGCTGATCGCCTCGCCCGATGTGACCCATGCTCCTTATACACTGGCCACACTCGAAGCGCGAAAGCCGGTGCTGTGCGAGAAGCCGCTGTCGCCGGTCACCGCCGAATGCGTCAAGGTCATGGAGGCAGAAGTTAAGCTCGGCCAGCGCCTGATCCAGGTGGGTTTCATGCGCCGCTTCGACCCGGCCTATGTGGACATGAAAAGCCAGCTTCGGGCCGGCAAGGTGGGCGCCGCCCTGATGCTGCATTGCGCCCACCGCAACGTCTCCTCCTCGCCCGGCTGGACGGCCGCCATGTCGGTGACCAATTCGGCGGTGCATGAATTCGACATCTGCCGCTGGCTGCTCGACACCGAATACAAGAGCATCCGGGTGATGGCGTCGCGCCCGTCGGGAAAGGTGAATTTTTCCGATCCGTTACTCATCGTCATCGAGACGGCGAACGGCCAGTTGATCGACGTCGAAGTTTTCATCAACGCCGTCTATGGCTATGACGTCCGCACCGAACTGGTGGGCGAGACCGGAACGCTGACCATGGTGCCGCCGGTCACCACCTTGGCCCGCAATGGTTTGGCCGAGAGCCAGCCCTTCCCCGCCGACTGGCGCCCGCGCTTTGCCGATGCCTATCGCATCCAGATGCAGGACTGGGTGGGCAATCTGGCCAAGGGTATCGGCAGCGGCGCCAGCGCCTGGGACGGCTATGTGGCGACCGCCGTGGCCGAGGCCGGAGTGGCGGCACTGGCTTCGGGCCAAGCCACGGCGATCAAGCTGCTGGACAAGCCCAGGCTCTACGCATGAACTGGAGAACCCCATGACACCCTGGCGCCACCGCAACAGCCACCGCGACTGGCTCATGTCGAAGGCCAATGCGCTATTCGACTTGTACCAGTTCAACGCCGTCAACCCGAAGGGCGGCTTCCGCGATCTTGATGCCGCGGGCCAAGGGGTTGGCGATCTCCGCCAGATCCATTCGACCTGCCGCATGGTGCATTGCTTCGCCATCGCCCAACTCATGGGCAGGCCTGGCAGTGACGCCATCGTCGACCATGGCATGCGCTATATCTGGGAGCAGCACCGCGATGCAAAGCATGGCGGCTACATGTGGTCGCTCACCGATGCCGGGCCCAAGGACGACTCGAAGCAGGCCTATGGCCATGCCTTTGTGCTGCTGGCGGCTTCGGGCGCAAAGATGATCGGCCACCCCCTCGCCGACAAGGTTCTCGCCGATATTACCGAGGTCATCGAAACGCGTTTCTGGGATGAGGCCAGCGGCGCCATGTCCGAAGAATATGCCCGCGACTGGTCGAAGATCAGTGATTATCGCGGCCAGAATTCCAACATGCATTCAACCGAGGCGCTGATGGCGGCCTTCGAGGCAACCGGCGATGCGGGTTATCTGCGCAAGGCCGAGCGCATCGCCGATCTCATCATCAAGCGCCACGCCGCAGCCCTTGACTTTGCCGTGGCTGAGCATTTTGACAGCCAGTGGAATGTCGACAAGGGCTACAAGGGCTCCGACATGTTCCGCCCGGCGGGCACCACGCCCGGCCACTGGCTCGAATGGTCACGCCTGCTGATGCAGCTCTGGGTGCAGGGCGGCAAGAAGCACGCATGGCTGCCCGAGGCTTCCAAGAAACTGTTCCGCAGCGCCGTGACGCGCGGCTGGGACCACGACAAGGGCGGCTTCTTCTACACGCTCGATTTCGACAACCGCCCGGCGCTGCGCCAGAAAATCTGGTGGCCCGCCACCGAGGCAATCGGCGCTGCCGCCTTCATCGCCGGACACGACGATGATCCCTTCTTCGAGGACTGGTACCGCCGCGTGTGGAATTTCAGCGCGGCGCATTTCATCGATCCAGCCAATGGCGGCTGGTTCCCGGAACTGGGCGCGGATTTGAAGCCGGTCGACCTGTTCTTCACCGGCAAGCCCGACATCTACCACGCGTTACAGGCCTGCCTGATCCCGCTTTATCCGGCGACTGGAAGCCTGACCAAGGTGATTGCGGAAGGCGCCTGAGCTATTCATCCGCCAGGCCATGCAGCCAGGCGACGCGGCTGGCGAAATCCGGAGCGCCGAAGGCCAGCGAGCCCATCACCACCGTCTCGGCCCCGGCGCGGCGCAGGAGCGGCACCGTGTGTTCGCGGATGCCGCCGTCAGCGGCCACAATGACGCGGTGACCATTGGCCTGTGATGCAACCATGGCGCGGGCCTCGCGCAGGCGCGGCTCACTTTCGGGCGAAAGTCCCACCCCCTTGATGCCCATGAGGGTGCCGAGCAGCGTGAGCATGTCGAGCTTCGCCAGCAGCGGCCTGACGGATGACACCGGTGTAAGCAGTTGCAGGACCAGTCCGGATTTGAGGCCGCGCGCCCGGATCAGATCAAGGCCCTCGACGGCGTTGGCATTCTCGGCATGGATGCTGATCAGATCGGCGCCGGCATCGGCGAACTGTTCGATCTGGCCGAAGAGGATCGAATCCGAAACCATCAGATGCACATGCAGCGGTGCCTCCGTCGCCTCGCGGAGGCGCGCCACCAGGTCCGGAAAGAACAGCATGGCAGCGGAGAAATGTCCGTCGGACACATCGATGTGGAACAGGTCGGTGCCCGACTCGACGCGTCTGACGTCATCCGCAAGGCGCGACAGATCGGCGGACCACAGGGAGAGTTCGGAGAGAAGCCGGCCGGAAGGCAGGTTCTCGAACCAGCCCGCGGGCGGGCGCTTGGAGGAAGGCATTGCTCACCCACTGCTTAAGTTATGACGCAGCGTAATTGAACTGAACGCGGCATTCAACAGGTTTTTAAGCGATGAGAGCCTCGCCCAGCAACCGGGCAAGCCGCCCATCCAACGGCAACGCGCCTGCCGCCACAAGTCCCTGCTCTGACATCTTTCGTGCCGTCTTCCGCAATATGTCGCGAACTTTGCCGTCGTCATGTTTGGCGATGAACTCCGGCGCTTCGTGCTCCAGGAAAACCAGACAGATCGCATCCTCAAGCACCTGCGTTTCGGCGTCCTGCTTGAGGCGCTCCTTTTTCAGGAGCGAGGCGGCGCGGGCGATCTCAGCCTCGCCATAGCCCGCCACCGCCATGAGTTCACCAGCCCGCCGCGCGTGATGTTTCTGCAGGTTCTTGCGCCAGGTGAGATAGGCAACGCGGCCTTCGGGGTAAGTATCGCGCGGCATCAGCCAGCGCTCGATGTGCTGGGCCCGCGCGGCGATCTGCAGGACTTCGGAGGCGCCGGGAGAAAAACGCCGCAAGGTCTCCGACATGTGCTGGCCATAGATGAGCGCGCGCCCCGCCGGATCCGCGCCATTCGCCCCGTCAATCGCCGCGAGGACTTTTTCCAGCCTGTCAGCCACCGATGAAGCTCTGCCTGGTCAGCCAGCCGAGGCCATCGGCGGTCTTGCCCACCGGCTTGTACTCGGCACCGATCCAGCCCGGGTAACCGAGACTGTCGATCAGCCGGAAGAGGAATTGATAATTGATCTCGCCCCGGTCAGGTTCGGTACGGCCAGGATTTCCGGCGATCTGGAAATGGCCGATGCGCGGCATCAGGCGCTCGATGGTGTTCGCCAGTTCGCCCTCCATGCGCTGCATGTGATAAATGTCGTACTGGAATTTGAGATTGTCAGAGCCAACGTCATCGAAGATGCGCATCGCCTGATCAGAACGGTTCAGGAAGAAGCCCGGTATGTCATGGAAATTGATCGCCTCGGCGATCAGCAGAATGCCGGCCTTCTTGAGTTCGGCTGCCGCGAAACGCAGGTTGATGGTGAAGGTTTCCTGTGCCTTCTCGCGCGAAACGCCCTGCGGCAGGATTCCAGCGAGAAGATTGATCTGCCGGTTGCCGAGCACCTTGGCATAGCTGATGGCCGTGGCGACACCGTCCTGGAATTCGCTGACGCGATCCGGGTGACAGCCGATGCCGCGCTCGCCCTTGGCCCAATTTCCGGCCGGCATGTTGAACAATACTTGGGTCAGGCCGTGGGCATGGAGGAGCCCGGCAATCTGCTCAGCAGGATAATCATAGGGGCCAACATATTCGACCCCCTTGAAGCCACCCTTCGCGGCGGCCGCAAAGCGTTCGAGGAACGGCACCTCGTTGAACAGCATCGAAAGGTTGGCGGCAAATCGTGGCATGCATTTGTCCCTCAATTGCGGGGATTGTGCGCGCAAGCGAAACTGCTTGGCAAGTCATGAAGTACATGGCGCCATCCCTTGCTCCGTTTCGCAGTCCGTATAGACTATCCGGAGAAAGCCACGAAAGCCCGATGATGACCAAGACCATGAAAGCCGCTGTCCTGCATGCCCTCAAGACACCGCTGGTGATCGAACAGGTACCGATACCAGAGCCGGGCCATGGCGATCTGCTGATCAGGGTCACCGCCTGCGGCGTCTGTCACAGCGATTTGCACGCGGTTGATGGCGACTGGACGCCGCCGCCAGTCATTCCGCTCATCCCCGGCCATGAGGTGGCGGGCAAGGTGGTGAAGCTTGGCAACGGCGTCACCGATTTCGCGGTGGGCGATGAAGTCGGCGTACCGTGGATGTTTTCGGCCTGCGGGCTTTGCGAATTCTGTCTCGCCGGCATGGAGACCATCTGCCAGAAAGCCGAAGCCACCGGCTATACGAAGCCCGGCGGCTATGCCGAATACATGGTGGCACCGTCAGCTTTTGTGGCACGTCTGCCCAAGGGCACCGATCCCTTTGCAATGGCCCCCATTCTCTGCGCCGGGGTCACCACCTATCGCGGCCTGAAGCGCACCGGTGCCAGGCCCGGCCAGTGGGTGGCGGTCGTCGGCATCGGCGGACTGGGCCACATCGCCGTGCAATATGCCAGGGCCATGGGATTGCGCGTTGCCGCGGTCGATGTCTCGGCGGAGAAACTGGCGCTGGCCAAATCGCTTGGTGCTGAAGTGCTGGTGAACGCCGCCGAGACCGATGCGGCTGCCGCCATTCAGGAGAAAATCGGCGGTGCCCATGCCGCCGTGGTGACGGCGGTTGCGACCAAAGCCTTCGAGCAGGCGATCCTCATGCTGCGGCCCGCCGGCACCGTCGCCTATATCGGCCTGCCCGGCGGCAAGTCCGACGAAATCCGCACCTCGATCGCCGCCATCACCAATTGGGAGCTTTCAATACGTGGCTCGAATGTCGGCACCCGGCTCGACCTCGGCGAAGCCGTCGCCTTCGCCGCCAATGGCCTGGTGAAGGCTGTAATCCGCACCGCCCCTCTGGAAGACATCAACGCCATCTTCGACGACATGCGCAAGGGCCGGATCATCGGCCGCGTGGTGCTGAACCTGAGCGGCACCTGACCCATGCAAGTGATCGCGGATTTTCCCTTCGCCGTCGCCATGCACGACGACGTCCGCATTGCGATGCCGGATGGTGTCACTCTCGCGGCCCGCATCTGGCGTCCCATTGGATCAGACAGTGTTCCGGTTCCGGCCATCCTTGAATTCCTGCCCTACCGCCGCCGTGATGGCACCGCCGAGCGCGATGCCCTGACGCATCCCTATTTCGCGGGCCACGGTTATGCCTGCGTGCGCGTTGACATCCGCGGATCGGGCGACAGCGAGGGTGTGCTCAAGGGTGAATACCTGAAACAGGAACAGGACGACGCCTTGGCCATCCTTGAATGGCTGGAGCAGCAGCCCTGGTGCACCGGCAAGGTGGGCATGATCGGCATTTCCTGGGGCGGCTTCAACGGCCTGCAGGTGGCGGCGCTGAGGCCAAAGCAGTTGCAGGCGGTGATCTCCGTCTGTTCGACCGACGACCGCTATGCCGACGACATTCATTTCATGGGCGGCGCCATGCTGCTCGACAAGTTCACCTGGGGCTCGGTGATGTTCTCGCTGAACGCCGCCCCGCCCGATCCCGCCATGGCGGGCGATGCCTGGCGCCAGATGTGGAAAGAACGCCTCGACGAAAGCGGCTTGTGGATCGAGGATTGGCTCAAACACCAGCGCCGCGATGATTTTTACAAGCATGGCTCGGTCTGCGAGGACTGGGACGCCATCCAGTGCCCGGTCTATGCGGTGGGTGGCTGGGCCGATGGCTATAGCAACACAGTGTTCCGTCTGCTGACGAATTTGACTGGAGCGAAAAAGGGTCTCATCGGGCCATGGGCGCACAAATATCCGCATTTCGCCAAGCCCGGCCCGCAGATTGGTTTTCTTCAGGAATGTTTGCGCTGGTGGGACAAGTGGCTGAAAGGCATCGAGACCGGCATCATGGACGAGCCCCTGCTGCGCGTCTGGATCGAAGACCCGATCCGCCCCGCCGCCTATAATCCGCAAAAACCCGGCCATTGGGTGGCAGAAAGCCAATGGCCGCCGCGCCGGCAGTCGGTGCAGAGCTTTGCGCTATCACGCGGCAAGCTCGGTATCGCGGGGGACGACGTTGTCAACGTGTCGTCGCCGCAAACCACCGGCCTTGCCGCCGGAAAATGGTGTGCCTATGGCGTGTGGGAGGATCAGCCGCTGGACCAGCGCGGCGAGATGGGCGGGCAGATGCATTTCGATACCCGTCCTCTCGCCCATGATATCCATGTGCTGGGTGCGCCACTGCTGGAGGTGAAGGTTTCGAGTGATGCACCCCAGGCCCTTCTGGTGGCAACGCTCTGCGAAGTGTTTGCAGATGGTGCCGCCACGCGCATCAGCTATGGCATTCTCAATCTCAGCCATCGCCATGGCCACGAACAGCCAGAAGCGCTGACGCCGGGCGAGAGCTATCGCGTCGCGCTGAAACTGAATGACATCGGTCATCGCTTCGGCAAGGGCAACCGCATCCGCCTGTCGATTTCCAATGCCTATTGGCCGCTCGTCTGGCCATCACCGCGCGCCAATGTCCTGTCCGTCCATTGTCTTGACAGTTCGCTGTCATTGCCACTGAAGGTGCCAAATCCGGACGACACTGGCTTGGCCGATTTTGCTAAGCCACAATCCGCGCCGCCGCTGGCGCAGACTGAAATCGAGCCGGGCGGCAATGGCTGGGTGACAAGTTTCGATGCCATGACGGGTGAAACCGTCCTGACACGGACGAATTCCGACGGCTGGCGCCGCATCGACGGTATCGATCTTGAACTGGGTCTGAAGACCCAGCATGTCTATTCGATCAAAGCGGATGATCCGCTGTCGGCCAGGCTTGATACGCATTATATGCGCCGCTACCAACGGGGCGATTGGGCAGTCTCGGTTGAGACAAGGATCACTGTGTCATCCACGGTGAACGATTTTCTGGTGACCGCATCCCTGGAAGCGCGCGAGGGCGACAGCGTGGTCAAGACACAGGAGTGGTCCCTGCGCATCCCGCGCGACAATGTGTAGTGCTTTTAGCCCGCCGCTTCCAGTATCGAAACCAGCAACGGCACGTCGAGTTTCCTTGGATTGCAGCCGGCGTTGAAATCCGGGAGCGCCATGACCGCCAGGCGTTCGAAATCCTGGCGTCTCACGCCGATGCCGGTGATGTGTCTGGGGATGCCGACGCGCTCGGAGAGCCTGGTAACTTCGGCAAAGTAAGAATCAAAGCTCGGTTCAAGCCCCATATAGCCCGCCAGTGCCGCCACCGGCGTTTCGATGGCCGGGCGGTTGAATTGCAGCACATAGGGCATCAGCACCGCATTGGTGAGACCGTGCTGGGCACCAACCAAAGCTCCGATGGCATGGCTCAGCGCATGCATGGCGCCAAGCCCCTTGACGAAAGAGGTCGCCCCCATGATGGCTGCCGCCATCATGTAGGAGCGGGCCACGATATCATCGCCCTGCTCCACCGCACGCGGCAGCCAGTCGTGGCACATCTTGACACCGGAGGCGCCAATGGCATCGGCCATCGGATGAAACTGCCTGACCAGCAGCGCTTCGAGATTATGCGACAGCGCGTCCATGCCGGTCCAGGCTGTGAGGTTGCGCGGCAAACTGAGCGTCAGTTCCGGATCGGCGATGACCACGCGCGGCAGCATCGAGACATTGACAATACCCGCCTTCACGGGCTTCGACGTGTCGGTGATGATGCCGCTGGCTTCGACCTCGGCACCGGTACCCGCCGTCGTCGGAATGGCGATGATCGGCACCTTGGTGCGCTCCGCCTGGACCTCCAGGCTGCGCGGATAGGCGAAGCGCCAGAGATCGCCGCCCAGTCCCGCCAGCAGCGCCACCGACTTGCCGCAGTCGAGCCCGCTGCCGCCGCCCAGGGCGATGACGCCGTCGGCACGGTGATCATGGAAGGCTTGCGTTCCAGCCATGACCTGTTCACCCGTCGGGTTCTGGTCGGCACCAGCCCACATGGAACCGCCGCGCACCAGTGACGCAATGCGTTCGGGGATCGCCGTTAAGGCCAGTCCACGATCCGTGACGATCAGCGGCCGCTCGATGCCAAGAGCTTGCAGCACGGCAGGCAGTTCGGCGATGCGCCCGGCGCCGAAGCGTGTTTCCGTAGGGAAATACCAATCGCCGCGCAGATCTTGCGCGGAGCTGAATTGCCAGAACGTCATGGACCCTCGCGTTGACAGGAAGCCTGAAACAAACTTAGCTCACCACCAATCAGGCAAGGAGGCAAGGCCATGGCGAAAAAGCCGGACGTTCAAAACTATCGTGATCAGGTGGAAAATATTGAGATCGCCTGGATCCCGATGGCTGACGGGCGCAGGCTGGCGGCCCGCCTGCTGCTGCCGAAGAAGATGGCGGATCGCCCGGTCCCCTGCATCTTCGAATATATCCCCTACCGCCGCCGCGACGGTACCCGCATCCGCGATGACGAGACCCACTACTGGTTCGCCGCCCACGGTTTCGGCGTGGCGCGTGTCGACATCGCGGGCTCGGGCGACAGCGATGGGCTGATTGAAGACGAG
>JBKJQD010000427.1:0-7274 GCA_046594125.1 Aestuariivirga sp. | reverse complement strand
TAGCGGCCAATGCGCAAGCGCGCGAACAGGTACCAGATCACCAGTGAGGCGATGACCATTGGCCGCTACATATTGGCCATCGGCGGAAACCGTCACGCCGCCGAACTCTCCGGCATCAATCTCGGCGCCACCGTCATCTGGGCCCATGCCCTGTCTGGATTGCTCGCCGGAGTGGCGGGAATGATGCTGGTGGCGCGGCTTCAGCTTGGCCATCCGACCATCGGCGACGACTGGCTCATCTCCTCCTTTGCCGCGCCGGTGATCGGTGGCGCCGTGCTGGCCGGAGGCCATGTCAGCGTGCCCGGCACATTTTTTGGCGTTATCATCATCGCCATCATCACCCAGGCCCTGGTGCTCTTTGCCATTGATCCCTTCGTGGTGCAGATCGTGCTGGGTGGTCTCATCCTGTGGGCGGTTGGCATCAACCGCTTGCGCGAAGTCCGCATCAACACGCTGCTGGGACGGAAACCGCAAACGTGACTGAAGCCGCTCCAGCAGCCCTCCATGTGTCCCATGTCTCGAAATCATTTCCGGGTGTCAAGGCGCTGGAAGATGTCTCGCTCACCCTGGCTGAGGGTTCCATCCACGCCCTGCTCGGCGAAAACGGCGCCGGCAAGTCGACGCTCATCAAGATCATTACCGGCCTGCATCAACCAGACGTTGGCGAGGTGCTCGTCACGGGCAAGGCCATGCGCTTTGCCAGTCCGCGGCGGGCAGCTGCAGCAGGCATTGGTGTTGTGCACCAGGAACGCAATCTGGTGACGCGTTTCTCGGTTGGTGAGAACATCATGCTGGAGCGCCTTGGCCGCCATGACCTTTCGCTGATCGACTATGGCCATATCTATGCCGAAGCCGCGAAATGGCTGAAGCTTCTGGATCTCGATGTCGATCCGCGCCAGCCCGTCTCAAGGCTCAGCGTGGCGCAGATGCAGCTTGTCGAAATCGGCAAGGCGCTGTCGCTGCAATCGCGGGTGCTGCTGCTCGATGAGCCAACCGCGTCGCTCACGCAGAATGAAGCGCAGGTGCTGTTTCGCGTGTTGCGCAAGCTGGCCAGCGAAGGTGTGGCCATCGCCTTTGTCAGCCACAAGCTGGAAGAGGTCTTCGCGGTTTGCGACACGGTCACGGTGCTGCGCGATGGCCACAACGCCTGCGAAAGCCAGCCCTTGAAGGGTCTTGATCGTGCCGATGTCGTCAAGATGATGATTGGCCGCGCCGAACGCATTTCCCTGCGCGCCCCCCGCTCAAGGCCGGATGCACCCGCCTATCTGGAGCTGAAGAACTATGCCTCGACAGCCGGTCATGGCGATATTTCGCTATCCGTGCGGCCGGGTGAAATTCTCGGCCTCTATGGCCTGGTTGGCGCCGGCCGCAGCGAACTGGCCAAGGGCATCATCGGGCTGGTCCGCCGCACCGGCGGGGACGTTCTGGTGGCTGGCAAGCCTGCTGAAATTGGCTCTCCGGCCGAAGCCTTGCATGGCCATGGCATCGGCTATGTGAGCGAGGACCGCAAGCAGGAAGGCCTCATCCTGATGCATTCGGTTTTGGGCAATGCCGGCATCACGGTGTGGCGCAAACTGGCAAACGCCCTGGGCTTCCTGCGTGACCAGACGGTGATTGACCACACGGCTCCCGTCCTGCGCCAACTCGAAGTCAAGACACCTTCGATCCATCAGACGCTTGGCAATCTCTCCGGCGGCAACCAGCAGAAGGTGTCGGTCGCCAAGTGGATTGCGGCAGGCGTCAAGCTCCTCATCATCGATGAGCCCTCCGTCGGTATCGATATCAAGACCAAGGCCTATCTTCATGATCTCATTCATGAGCTGGCGGCTCGGGGCACCGCGATCCTGCTCATCACCTCGGACATGCCGGAGATGGTGGATGTCGCTGACCGCATCGTGGTCATGGCAGGATTCAGGATCATGGGCGAAGTCGAAAATGACCGCAATTACGAACGCCTGTCGCGAATCATCATGGGATTCATCCATGAAAGTGCCGCGGCCTGACATGGGGAGGATTGTCCATGGCCAAGATCACCCGCATTGAAGCCCTGATGGTCGATCTCGTGCCGCAAGTAAGGCGCACCGACGCGATTCAGTCCTTTGTCAGCCAGGAAACGCCCATCATCCGCATTCATGACGCGGATGGCGCTGTTGGCACGGGTTACTCCTACACGATCGGGACCGGCGGCCCGTCGATCATGAAACTGATCGAGCTGACAATGGCGCCGGCTCTCATCGGCCGCGAAGCCACTGAGATTGAACGCATCTGGCGTGATCTCTTGTTTCTGACCCATGCCACCTCGGTGGGAGCCATCACATCGCTGGCGCTTGCGGCCGTCGACACAGCACTGTGGGATCTCAAATGCCGCAAGGCGGGCCAACCCCTGCATCGCATGGCCGGAGGTGCCCAGCAGCGCGTGCCGCTCTACACAACCGAAGGCGGCTGGCTTCACATTGACAAGGAAGCTCTTGTCGATGATGCGCTGCAAGCGCAGGCCCGCGGCTTCGGCGGTTCAAAGATCAAGATCGGGCGGCCGCATGTGTCGGAAGATGTTGCAAGGCTTGAAGCCGTCCGCAATGCGGTGGGACCGTCCTTCGAGATCATGACCGATGCCAACCAGCGCTTCACTGTCGACGAGGCGATCAGGCGGGCGCGCTGCCTCACACCGCTCGACATCGCATGGCTGGAAGAACCGCTGACAGCCGACGACCTCTCAGGGCATGTGCGGCTGTCACAAAGCACCACATTGCCGGTGGCGGTTGGTGAAAGCCTCTACAGTCACCTGCATTTCCGCGAATACCTGCAGCGCGGCGCCTGTTCCATCGTTCAAGTGGATGTGGCGCGCATTGGCGGCATCACGCCGTGGCTGAAAGTGGCGCATCTTGCCGAATGCTTCAATGTGCCCGTTTGTCCGCACTTCCTGATGGAACTGCATGTGTCGCTTTGCGCCGCCGTGCCCAATGCCCGCTGGGTCGAATATATCCCGCAGCTTGACACGCTGACCACCGAGCCGATGCGGATCGAACAAGGCCACGCTATTCCATCGAATGATCCAGGCCTCGGCATCGCCTGGGACTTTGCGGCCATCAAAGCTCAAACCCTGCCCGGCAGCGCTTTCACCGTCAGCGCGAGCCGAATGGGTTGAGGTCGGCCCAAAATCATTTCCCTCCCCCTTGTGGCGAGGAATTGAAGGTGGGGGACAGCCCAAACCCATTCCGCTCTAGCCACGGCGTCCCGCGGTCAATTCAATTGCCGAGTTTACCAGAGCGTGCCGGTCGATGCCGAAATGCCTCGCGAGATCGCCGATCGTTCCTGTCTGGCCGAAATGCTCGACGCCGTGTGATATTGTCCGATGCCCGGCAACCGCGCCCAGCCATGCCAGTGTGGCGGGATGGCCGTCGATGACGGTGATCATGGTGCAACTGGCGGGCAAGGGTTCAAAGAGCGCTTCCACATGGCTGACGGCCTGGCGATTGCCGCGCGCGCGGGCGCGTTGGGCGGCGGTCCAGCCAGCATTGAGCCGGTCGGCTGATGTAACCGCGAGCACACCAACGTCGCGCCGGACTTCTCCAATCAGTCCCGCCGCGGCGATTGCCTCATCGGCGACGGCACCTTGATAGGCAATGACGATCGAGCAATTCGGCCCCGGCTGGCGCAACCAATAGGCGCCGTCGATGGCGCCCTGGCGGAAGGCATCGTCGGCACGCCTGCCCGGCTGTTCCAGCGGTTTGGTGGTCAAACGCAGGTAGACGCTGCCGCCGGTTTCGTCACGCAGCCAGGTGCGCTCATCCGGACTTCCGCTGCCATCGCGCTGCAGATAATTGAACGCCCATTCCATGATGATGGCGAGTTCGTCGGCAAAGGCCGGCTCGAAGGCCGCCAGACCATCCTGGCTCATGCCGATCAGCGGTGTGCCGATCGACTGGTGGGCGCCACCCTCCGGTGCCAACGTGACACCTGATGGCGTTCCAACAACGATGAAGCGTGAATCCTGGTAGCAGGCATAGTTGAGGGCATCGAGGCCGCGGCAAACAAATGGATCATAAAGAGTGCCGATCGGGATCACCCGTTTTCCCCAGAGAGAATGGCTCAGTCCGGCAGCGCCGAGCAAAAGGAACAGGTTCATTTCGGCAATGCCCAGTTCGAAGTGCTGTCCGGCGGGGGTGAATTCCCATTTCGCCGTTGATGGAATGCGATGCTCGATGAAGGCGTCGGCCAGTTCGTTGCGGGCAAAGAGCTTGCGCCGGTTAACCCATGCCCCGAGGCTTGTCGTTCCCGTTACATCGGGCGACGTGGTCATGATACGGCCGGCGAATGCGGTTTCGCCGCGCGCCAGTTCGTCCATGATCTTGCCGAACGCAAACTGTGTCGAAATCTCCCGGTCGGCGATTGCGGAAATCCCGGGTACCGGGAGCTTGCCATCGCCGTAGCGGCGCGGCCCCTTGGCAAAGAAAGGGACCTGCGCAAGAAATGCCTTCAGGCCGGGGAAATCCTTCAACTTGGAAAATGGCTCCCACTCGGAGCCGGGATCCACGCCCATATGCTGCTGCCAGCCGGCGAACTGCTTCACCGTCATCAGGCCGCCGTGGTTGTCCTTGTGGCCGGCAATCGGCGTGCCCCAGCCCTTTATGGTATAAGCTAGAAAGCAGGTGGGCCGGTCATGTGTGACCGAGGCAAAGGCATCGGCCATCGTCTCCACACAGTTCCCGCCAAGATTTTCCATGAGCGAAGCGAGTTCGCCGTCGCTGCGGCGGCCGATCAGGGCCGTAACATCTCCCTGGTCACCCAGGTCGTCCATCAGCCGCTTGCGCCACACGGTGCCGCCCATAAAGGTGAGTGCGGCATATTCCTGGTTGGAACAGCGATCTATCCAGCCGCGCAGCGCCTCACCGCCCGGCTCCTCGAACGCGGCGCGTTGCAGCGCGCCATATTTGATCCGCATGACGTTCCAGCCGAAGGCATCAAAGATTTTTTCGATCCGTTCGAACAGGCCTTCGCGCACGATGCCATCGAGGGACTGGCGGTTGTAGTCAATAACCCACCAGCAATTGCGCAGGTTGTTCTTCCAGCCCTCCTGCAGAACCTCGTAAACATTGCCCTCGTCCAGCTCGGCATCGCCTACGAGTGCCACCATCCGCCCGATCGGCACGCCGCTGCCCCAGCTCTTTGCGGCAATGAAGTCCTGCACCATGGAGGCAATGGCCGTAATGCCAACACCGAGGCCCACCGAACCTGTTGAAAAATCAACATCGTCAATGTCCTTGGTGCGGCTGGGATAACTCTGCACACCGCCGTAGCCGCGGAAATTTTCCATTTTCTCGAAGGACTGATTGCCCATCATGTATTGGAAGGCATGGAATACCGGAGCGGCATGCGGCTTCACCGCCACACGATCCTCTGGCCGCAGTGCCGAGAAGTACAGCGCCGTCATGATCGAGACCATGGAAGCCGAGCTGGCTTGGTGCCCGCCCACCTTGATCCCGTCCACTTTCGGGCGGACGTGGTTGGCGTGGTGGATCATCCAGTGTGACAGCCATAATGCCTGCTGCTCGATGGCCTTGAGATATGACGGCACTGAAACGACCTCTTTTTGCCAGCATGAGTCGCAGCCAGTAAATCACGCCTGCCGCTATTGAGTCCTTACCTTTTTTCCTCACAAGCCGGTACAGAATGGCGGTTATCACCACAATCCAAGAGATTGTTAGCTGTTGGCCTGGGTTTTTCCATCTTCGTTTCCGTCCGGCTCGACAAGCAGATCGACGAAGCATTGGCTGAGTTTGAAGATGCCATCGCTGAAATGCCGGAGGTTGCCGATTGCTGGCTGATGACCGGAGACCGTGACTACCTTCTCAGGATTGTTACCGCGGGATTGCGTGAATTCGAGCGCTTTCTGGTGGGCCGCCCGACCCGTGTGCGCGGCGTCGCCTCCACAGAAAGCTCCATCCCTCTGCGCCGTGTGAAGGGAGCCATGGCACGAGCCATTTGAGTGATGTTCACCGGCAAGCAAATGCCGCTGGCAATTATGATTAAAACCGGTGTCCAATCCGTTAACCATTGCAGGGCACTTGGTCCGGCATTCCGCGCCATTGCGGGCGAAGACAACATGACTCCGGCTGCCTTGCGGCGTAAGTCTGCCAAAGAGATGGTTGCCACGGCCAGAGAAATTTGGGCCAGCCTTTCCGGTATGATTTCGCAGCCGGATTTTACCGAAAAAATTATTGAGAACGCGGTGCGATAATTGTGTACACTGCAATGGTCCCGGCGCTACGAAACGATCAAACAAGGAACCGCAAATGAAAACCGCCATGCAATATCTCGAAGAGGCAAATGCGGTAGTAACCCGCATTCCATCCGTTGAAGCCGTGGCCATACACAAAAAAGGCGGTGGCGTGTTTGTCGATGTGCGCGATAGCGCGGACATTGCCAAGAGCGGCACTGTCGCTGGAGCACAACGTATCCCGCGCGGCTTCATCGAATTCGCGGCGGATGACAGTTTGCCGTATCACAATGCCGCACTCAAGAAGGACGCGGACATCTATCTCATTTGTGGCCTTGGCGGACAGGCGGCGCTTGCCGGACAACGGCTCAAGGAAATGGGCTTCAACTCAGTGACCAACATCGGCGGCTTCAACGACTGGAAGACTGCCGGCGGGCCGGTTGAATAGGCTTGGACCAAACGAGGCGTTTCAAGCCGCGCAAAACACTTCTCCACGTGCCGAAGCAGGTGGACCGGATGACAAAGTCTGTCAGGGCAATTGCCATGACAGTGCGGTTCGTTGTAACCACTCCGGCCGCTTGACTTTGGACGAGGCGCAGCATGGACCGATTCACCGGCGGGTGCCTGTGCGGCAATGTCCGCATTGTGGCGTCGGGACGCCCTTACCGGGTCGGCCTTTGTCACTGTCTCGACTGCCGCAAGCATCATGGGGCGCTTTTTCATGCTTCCGCGATATTCCCTCAGGATGCGGTGACGATCGAAGGCGAAACACGCGACTACGAGGGGCGGTTTTTCTGTCCCCGCTGCGGCTCGCCCGTTTTCGCGCGCAGCGGAGACGAGGTTGAAGTGAACCTCGGATCCCTGGATGAGCCAGACCAACTGAGGCCAACCTACGAGCTCTTCATCGGCAATCGCGAGTCCTGGTTGCCGCCGTTTCCGCTCAAAAAGCGCTACCTCCGCGATCGTGACGCCACGGGTCGCTTTGAGGAGTAGGTCGCGGAGTTGCCCGACAAACTCCTACAGCAGTTCGCGAATGCGCCTGATCGCTTCGAGAATA
>JBKJQD010000310.1:0-2708 GCA_046594125.1 Aestuariivirga sp. | reverse complement strand
ATCAAGCTTGCGCAGGCGGACGGTGAAGCCGCGCGCCTGCAGGAGTGCGCCCAGTGCCGCCGAGGCCAGACCCTTGCCAAGCGAGGAGACCACGCCGCCCGTAATGAAGATATACCGCGCCATGGGACTTCACCCTACTCCGCTCAACACATGATTCGAAGCCCGGAAAAGAAGTTTCCGGGCGGGCTGTGGAAAAGCCGGAACTGGCGTTACGGCGTGACCGGAGCCGCTGGTGTAGCCGGTGCCGACGGCAACTGCGGCAGGACGGACGAGTCTCCGGGGGCTGGAGCGGTCTGGCCAGCGGGCTGCTGGCTCTGGGTGGCGGGGGCGCTATCGAAGATCGAGCCGCCGGTGTGCTTGCCCGCCAGCATGGTCAGCGCAATCGAGGTGATAAAGAAGCCGACAGCCAGATAGGCCGTGGTGCGCGTCAGGGCATTGCCCACACCGCGTGCCGAAAACAGGTTGCCGCCACCGCCGCCGCCACTGCCCATGCCCAGCGCACCGCCCTCCGAGCGCTGCAGCAGGACAACGCCGATGAGGCCGAGGGCAATGATCAGATGAACGACGAGAATAACGGTTTGCATGGATTTTTGACCTGACTGTGCGATTTGGCAGGCTTCTAGCCTCTATATGCGCGCCGCGCAACCGGCTGACAAGTTCAAGCCCGGCGTCAGGCGCGTCACGCAAACTTGATTTGACGAAAAGGCAATTTTAGTTTACTCTACGTTATCCTGAAGGGTCTAGCCGAGATCGATCCAGGCTCCACTTTACGTCTTGCTGAAATCGCGTGTGACAGGAGGCGAACATGGCAGCTGATCAAAAACACACAACTCAACACATCAAGCTTCCGAAGCTTGACCTTGCTACCCACCGGCGGCTCCTCAATTACTTTAACGGAGCAGCCTATGCCGATGATTTAGTGTTCGAAAAAATACCGCCAGCCCATGAGGGCCATGATGGCGGCGCTCACGAGGACAATCCCAGCGAACATAAGATCGAGCGCCACCAACTGCTTGACCGAGATGTCGCCCGCAAGCTTGTCGAGTGGCGTGACGCCGAATTTCCCCTCGGATTTCGTCATGTCAGGGAAATCCTGGATCTCGCCATTATTGACCGCGGAATATTCGATCATCTGTTTCATCATTTCGGTTCTGCCGTTTATGGCCGCTGGTCGGTCTTTCCCCAGCTTATTCCCCGCCGCGGGCCGGGCTCCTATGACGGCATCGTCCATGCCGCCATGCTCCATACCGGCAAAGTTCTGTTCATCACCGCCGATGAAACGACACTGCTGTGGGATCCCGCCAACACAACCGCCGCGACCTTCGAGAATCCTCTTAACCAGCCCCATCAGATACCAGACGCTGCGTCTGGATATTCTGTACTCTGCGGCGGGCACTCCTTTCTTTCGGACGGCAAGCTTCTGGTTGCCGGCGGCGGCGGGTATGGACCCAATTCGCGAGCCGTTTGGGGCTATAAGTTCGATGCCGATGCTACATCGTGGAGCAGAACCACAGGCCAGATGGTTCACAATCGTTGGTATCCGACGGTCCTAACCCTGGGCGACCAGCGCATGGGCAACAGTCATGAACTGCTTGTCGTTTGCGGTCATGGCGGCGGCGATATGGAAATTTATGATGAGGCCAGCGATCGGTTCATCGAAGTGACGATGGGCGACGACAAGGGATTTCCCAACCTCTATCCGGGGCTTCATCTGTTACCCAACCACAGCATTTTCTATACGCGTACCGGCTGGGGAAGTGCGACCGCAGGACCCGGCCAAAGGAGCAGCCCATTTTCCAATGACGATCAATCCTCCTACTTTGTCTTCTCGGGTCACGACACCGGACTGTGGAACAACATTGCCCCGGTAACGCCGTCGATGCCGGACCGGACCAAGGGCATGTCGGTGATGTTGTTGAGTACTACGCCGCCCTATGTCCGCGTTCTCGTCGCCGGTGGCCTCGACCCGGCGACCAACAACACTTATGAAATCATGGACGTGAGTACCTTGTCCCCGGCCACCAATTGGGCACCTGCTCAGCCATTTCCCGATGGCGAACATCGCAGCCTGTGCAGTGCCGTGCTGCTGCCGGACGGAACGGTCTTCGTGTGCGGCGGCATTCAGCGCAGCAACTCGCCATGCACCCTCTTCAATCCGCAAACCAACACCTGGTCGGCGATGGCCGATCTGCCGTCGGTGCGCGACTACCATTCCGCCGCCTTGCTGCTGCCCAGCGGCCAGGTGATGATGGCGGGATGGAACAATACGGCGATCGAAATCTTCGATCCGCCTTACCTGTTCCAGGGGGCGAGGCCAGTCATCGCCAATGCCCCTGCCCTTGTCCACCACGGGCAGAGCTTCGTGATTGAATCTCCGGATGCGGCAGCCATCGTGAAGGTCGTCCTGGTGCGGCCCATGGCCGTTACGCATCAGACCGACACGCAGCAGAAGGTCATCGAAATGCCCTATGTTCACAATCATGCCAATCCGGTGCAGCTGACATTGACGGCACCCCACGGCGGCCATCCGCATTCCTATGCGCAGCAGGGCTTTTATATGATGTTCGCCCTCAACAATGCCGGTGTGCCTTCGGTCGCCAGATGGATCTATCTGCACTGACGGCCGTCACACTATGCACATTGCGATAAGGATTAAGTTTCAATCCTTGTTGGCATAGCGATACCTGAACGTACAGCACGGCGCGCCT
>JBKJQD010000290.1:0-2565 GCA_046594125.1 Aestuariivirga sp. | reverse complement strand
CACATCGCCGCCGTCGCCTCGCTCACCAGCAACAAGACCGGCCTGCGTAACATTGCCCGCCACGGCGCCATCTGGGGGATCGGACATGCCCTGTCGCTGGCACTGTTCGGGGGTGCGGTCTTCGCATTGAAGCTGTCACTCACCGATCATCTGTCCAGTCTTCTCGAATTCGCCGTCGGCGCCATGCTGGTGGTGCTGGGCGGCCGCGTCATCTATCGCATGGTGCGCGACCGCATCCATTTCCACAGCCATCGCCATGGTGAAGGGGACATGCATTTCCATGCCCATAGCCATGCCGGTGAAGTTCTGCCGCACCAGCGCAGCCGCCACGAGCATCCGCATGTGAGCGGCGGCTGGCGGCGCAGTCTGGCGGTCGGCATGATGCATGGATTGGCTGGTTCAGCAGCCTTGGTGGCGCTCACCGCGGCAACCGCTGGGACACCAACGCTTGGCCTCCTCTTCATGATCCTCTTCGGCCTCGGCTCGACCGTGGGCATGGCCGCCTTCTCGGCGGTTCTGGCCGTGCCATTGACACTGACGGCGAAGACTCTGACCTGGGCCAACCGGGCGCTGCAGGTATTTGCGGGCCTCGCGGCCTTCGGTTTCGGCCTTCACATCATGTATGAAAACGCGGCGGCGCTGGCTGGCGGGTTTTAAGCCACCAACTGCTTCACCAGTGCGTCGATCATGCGTGGCAGGTCGTAGGGGAAGCGGGCGGTGATGAGGTTGCCATCGACAACACAGGGTTCGTCGAGCACCGTGGCGCCGGCGTTTTCCAGATCAATCTGGATGTTCCACACGGCGGTGGCCTTCTTGCCTTTCAGCATGCGGGCGCTGACCATGACCCATTGGCCATGGCAGATGGCGCAGGTGGGTTTGCCTGCGGCATGCATGTCGCGCAGGAAATCCTGGGCCAGCTTGTCGGCGCGCAGGAAGTCCGGATTCCAGCAGCCGCCAGGCACGATGACCGCGTCATAGTCGGCGACCTTGGCCTCGTCGAGATAGCGGTCGATCTTGAGCCAGCCGGCATTTTCGAGAAGGCGGATGGCCATGACATGGGTCTTGGTCAGCGGCGGAAAGCGCAGGCCCAGTGTGGCCGGGAATTCGCCAATGCGCGGCGAGACGACATGCACCGTGGCGCCATGTTCGGAGAGCCAGCGATGCGCGCCAGTGATCTCCACCTCCTCAACGCCATTGGTGCAGCAGATGGCAATGCGCTTGCCCTTGAGCAGATCGGGATTTGACGGCGGATCGAAGAGGAAGTGGTTCAATTCACGGTTCAACTCGCCATCGGCGGAGACCAGAAGTTCGGTGGAGATCGAGGGTACCGGCGAGGACGTCATGTACTGCTGCATGCGGGCCAATGCGGCGTTCTGGGCGGACGCGGGATCGTGTGGCTTGTTCATGGGGTCCCCCTCTGGATTGGCGGCGTTTCTGTGTGCAAGGCGTATATCAGGAATTGACAAGTGGCGCGAGACGGTTTGTCCTGCAAAGGAGGAATGGGAGGCAACAGGAATGAAACTCGGCTTCAACATGCTGCTGTGGACACCGCACGTCACGGCGGCGCATGAGAAAATTCTGCGGGACCTGAAGAAGACGGGATACGGTGGCGTCGAAATTCCCATGTTCGAGGGCGACCCCGATCATTACGCGCGGCTTGGCGAGATGCTCGACGAGATCGGGTTGGAACGGACGGTAGTCAGTATCCTGGGGCCGGGCAAGAACTGCCTGTCACCCGACAAGGCCCAGCAGCAGGCCGCGGCCGCTCATGCCAAATGGGCCATCGACTGCTCCGCGGCGCTGGGCGCTGCCATCATCGCCGGACCGATGCATTCGGAACTCGGCTATTTTTCAGGCGCCCCCGCTACCACGGCCGAGCGCAAGAGGGGCATCTCTTTCCACCGCAAGGCCGGTGACTATGCGGCCAGGAAAAATGTGCGCTTTGCGGTGGAAGCCCTGAACCGCTTCGAATGCTATTTCCTCAACACCATGGCTCAGCTGGCGGAGCATCTTGACGAAGTGGACCACCCCGCTGTGAAGGGCATGTACGACACGTTCCACGCCAATATCGAAGAGAAGAATCCGGTCGCCGCCATCAAGACCATCAAGAAACACATGATCCATGTGCATATCTCGGAGAACGACCGGGGCACACCGGGCAAGGGACATGTGCCGTTTGCCGCAACTTACAAGGCCTTGCGCGCCGCCAAATATGACGGCTGGCTGACGATCGAAGCGTTTGGCCGGGCGCTGCCTGCCGTTGCCGCGGCCACCCGCGTGTGGCGGGACTTCTTCCCCAGTCCGGAAGGCGTTTACCGCGACGGCTACAAGCACATGAAGCAGGGCTGGGCCAAAGCCAAGTGAACTCTGTCTACGTCATCGGCACCTGCGACACCAAGGGTGCCGAACTCGCCTATGCGGTGGAACGGGTGCGGGCGGCGGGGGCCAGGGCGGTGCTGGTCGACATTTCGACGGCGCCAAGCATGGTGCCGGCCGATGTCAGCGCCGAGACGGTGGCGGCGTTTCACCCGAGGGGCCGCGATGCGGTGTTAGGCCTGACCGACC
>JBKJQD010000103.1:0-2961 GCA_046594125.1 Aestuariivirga sp. | reverse complement strand
CTTTTACCCCTTCAACGCTTTCCGCTCGCTCCTCGATATAGCTGGAGCGGTGGCGGCCCCAACCTACGCCGAACTCTATTCCGGCAATTGGACGCACCCTGCATGTCGTGGGTGCCGACTTTAACCGGATAGGCACGGGCGATCTATTCAAAAAGAGTTATTGAAGGTATGGCGTACGGCTCGGGGTCGGAACCGCATTGCAATTCAAAGCGTCCGGCGCTTTTTCATACCGGCAGCCCCGCATTACGGAAGCCTTCGAACAGTTTTTCCACGCCAGCGTGATCGGTAATCGGCATCCGCCGGAGAAGATAAGATCGCCATTGCCCGGCGTCGTTGCCGGGATACTCGGCCATTTTCTGACGTTTGAGCGTCATAAATCGCTGCATGGCAGCGTGTGCGGTATCACGCTGGCCGAGGTTCCAGAGCGCCGCCGCCATACAGGCGAGAATTTCATCATATGCCCCGGAAATCCGTGTGAAGCCGCTGACCGCGTCGGCAAAATTGCCTTCCAGATATGCGCCAAAAGCGATCGCGGAAAGACAGGCCTCCGGCGCGAGAGGGTTAAGTTTGAGAGATTCAACGGAGTAGCTTTGGCCCTCCGCGACATGACCATTGCAGGTCAAGGCGAAGCCCAGCAAGCACATGCTATATTGATCATTCGGATTTTGCACCAGTGCCATATCGGCATGGGCCCTGGCGGCATCGAAATTGCGGTTGCAGTAGAACTGCGCGGCTGCAAGTGCACGGTGGGAGTTGCTGTTGGTCGGATCGATCGCGACCGCCTGCCTGGCCATGGCGAGCGCCTCCCGCCCGGCGCCGCCTTGATCGGTACTCCAATCACTTTGCTGTTCGGCAAGGTATCCAAGCGACAGTTCGGCATAGGCAGAGGCAAAGGCGGCCTCGCACGTGATGGCTTCGCGAAGCAGGACTCGGGCCGCCAGAATACCCTCCATGCTGCTTTCCTGCTGAAGGAATCTGGCTTTCAGGAACAGGTCGTAGGCTCCATAATCGATGGCCGGCTTTTGCAGTGTCTTTGCCATCTCGAACGCTTGGACGCGGGCCGCCAGCACGGCGACAATACGGTGCACGATGTCGTCCTGAAGCGCGAAGATATCGCCGAAATCACGGTCAAAGTGTTCGGACCAGAGCATCGTGCCATCGGCGGAATGAACGAGGCTCGCAGTGACACGGATGCGATGCTCTGCCCGCCGCACGCTGCCGCGCAGCAGATAGTCGGCATCCAGCTGGCGCGGCCCGCCTTGGCCAGGCCGAGCATGTTCCCTGACCGAAGCCTGGGCGATGACCGCCAGGTCGGCGAAACGGGAAAGCCCGGTATTCAAATCTTCCGCCAGTCCCTCGGCGAAGTGCAGGTCGTCGGCATTTTGACCGGGCAGTTCGAAAGGCAGGACGGCGATCGAGGCCTTTGGCCTGCGTGCCACGATGACAGGAACCGATGCTTCGGCAGACGCGGTCAACACGGTCTGCGGCGCTGATTCATCCCTGACGATTTGCCGGGTCAATGCGTCTGGTTCCACGCCTAGTTCACGATCTAGCTTCTCCCGGAACTCCTTATAGTGCCTAAGTGCGAAACTGCGATTGTTCATAGCGAGATGCGCCCGGATCACCGACTGGTGGGCTAGTTCGCAAAGCGGATCGACGGACAACAATCGGCCGGCAACCTCCAGGCTTTGCCGATGATCCCCTTCGCGCTCGAGAACCCGAAGCAGCCGTGCTGTCGCCTCGCACCACAGATTGTCCAGTGAACGGCGGTTGTCTTCGATCCAATCGGCAAAAGCGGCATCCTCCGGCGCTGGACCTTCAATGAACTGGCCGCGCCGCAAGGCGAATGCCCGCTCCAGAGTCTGCCGGTCGTCGGCCCGGCGGAGCCGATGAAACTCGGCAACATCGGACACAATGGCCGTTCCATTGCATGAGATAGCGCCGTCGGCTGCGATCTCGAAAACATCACTGGCAGGGCCGAAATCATGGCGCAGATCGACGAGCAGTTGACGCAAACTTGCCTTGGCCTGGGCGGTCTGCCGGTCTGACCACAGCAACGCGCAAAGCTGATCGCGGCCGACTGGTTTGCCTTCGGCCAGGGCAAGACAGGCCAGCAGTCCAACCCCCTTGCGCGACCGGATAGGGACCGAATCGCCTGCCAAAGTCTCAAAATTGGGCGTGCCAAAGAGATGAAACCGGTAAACCGTCATGAAATATGCACCTAAGCCGGCGTATTTGATCCCTTTGTCCGGGCGAATTGACATCAACATAGCAGAATTGACGCCACATTGACGAGAGCTTGACACCCCGATCAACAGTTGCCTGACGGCGCATCGGCAGATTGATTTTCAAGGAACAGCACACAGCGTTCCGCGACAAGGAGAAACACCATGCGCTTCGATATCCTCGATGAATATTCCACTCTGGTTCCATTTGGGCTTGGCGTATCCAAGCGGAACAGGGTTGTTCAATATCCAACCGCCCCGGCTGAGGCAGTCAAGGCAGTCAAGCCCGGCGCTATCGTCAATTGCATCAGCCGCCTGAAAATTTTGTTCAAATTTGTGACAGCACTTGGCCAGATCGGAGGACGCGAAGACTATAGGAAGATTCATTGATCGCCGCGCAACTCAACTACCGCTCAGAAGCGCCTGAAAGGTCGAGGCGGTTCCCTCCTCTTCTGAGCTGCTGCCGGTTTCACGGACACTGAGTTAAGGTGGTTTGATGGAACTGGAGGTTTGGTAATCCTCCCATTTTTAGTGGGATGTGATTGTAGAACTTACGCGGCCAATTGTTGTTTCATTTTCTGGGCGGGTGTGATGCCGCCGAGCCCCATGTTGGGACGGCCGTTGTTGTAAGTCCAGAGCCACTCTGTGGCGTAGTCCTGCACCTCCTTGATGGTTGCAAACATGTATTGATCCAGCCACTCGTGCCGGACAGTCCTGTTGTAGCGCTCGATGCAGG
>JBKJQD010000407.1:0-4067 GCA_046594125.1 Aestuariivirga sp. | reverse complement strand
AGCCTGCCCCGGACTTGATCCGGGGACTTCGCCAAGTTCAAGGCGCTGCTGCGCTAGGCCGCCGCCCGCACCATCAAGCGCCTCTGGCGCGAAATCGCCAAGGCCATCAAATCATTCGAACCCAAGGAATGCGCCGCCTTTTTGTAAGCATCCGGTGAGACAGGCGGGTCAGGCGGCGTGAGCGATGGGATACTGCTTCTTCCATTCCCATGGGAGTAGTTCATGAAGGCGGCCCTGCGGGATTGCGGCGACGCGGGCGAGGACGTCGGCCAGCCAGGCCAGTGGGTCGATGTCGTTGAGCTTTGCTGTGACGATGAGCGTGTACATGACGGCGGCGCGCTCACCGCCGCGATCTGAGCCGGCAAAGAGCGACGATTTTCTGCCGAGTGCTATCATCCGTTCATTCTGCCCATGTCGGCCAGGATTTGGAAGTCTGCTACCGATGGCATGGGCTGTTTGGCCGAAAGGTCCGTGAATGCCGCGTTGAGGAGCGAGCGAATAGCCGGTTTGCAAAGGTCCAGGGACCGGGCGGTGTGGTTGTTTCGATAGCGGCTTGGATGCTCGATCCAGTTGCCTGCGCGGGAATGACCCCGGGAGCGCCGCATGTCGATCTGGCTGCGCTCATTGGACTGAACCAGGTGTTGACTGACGCCGAAAGGAACAGACGCTCTCCGGACGATTCCACAATCGTCCAGGAGGAGCGCAATGAAGACGACCACAACGCCAGCCCTGATCCAGGAGCTGCGGCAATTGAACCTGTTGTTCGAGTCGAGCCACCTGACCGGTATCAGCTTGCTCGACCGGAGCAAGGCAAGAATACTGCTGGCGCAAATCCTCATGCAGGCGGCCGGCCTCGGCGTCGAGGAGCTTGACGATGACAAGCACTGATCTGATTCCAGCCAGCGTGCTCAGGCGCAAGGCTATCGTTTATGTGTGCCAGTCGCCCCATTCCCAGGTCATGACCAATCTGGAGAGCCAGCGTCGCCAATATGATCTGGTCGATGTCGCCCGCCAGCATGGCTTCACCGATGTGGAGGTCATTGATGATGATCTTGGGCGATCAGCAAGCGGGACCGTCGCCCAGCTGGGCTTTGATCGGCTGGTTGCCCGGTTGTGTGCTGGCAAAGTTGGCGCTGTCCTGTGCTTCGATGCCTCGAGGCTCGCCCGCAATGGCCGTCATTGGCATCACCTGCTGGAACTGTGTGGTCTTGTTGAAGCCCGTGTCATAGATATCGATGGCGTCTACAATCCCTGCCGGCCCAATGACCGGTTGTTGCTTGGCATGAAGGGCAGCATCAGCGAGTTCGAGTTGGGCGTTCTGCGCGCCCGCATGCTGGATGCCGCCCGCTCCAAGGCGCGCGGGATCGTTGCGGAGAATGCCACCAACACCGAGCGCCTTCGCCATGCGCGGGCATTGGCGATGCTCAACGGCGAAATGGATAGGCGGATCGAGGCGCAGGAGCGGGCGTTGGACAGGGGCATTGGCGGGCGGGGGCGGTGACATTGCTCTCACCTTCAAAATCCATTTTTGAGGCAGATGGAAGAATTGCCATTGACGCTTTGGCCAACGCTAGGCACTTTGCTGCATAGTGCGGCATTATGTAGCAAAGTGGATCGAGATGAGTTCAAAAAACCGGATAACAGTCAACCTGTCTGATGATGAGTTTCTGGCGCTCGGCGAGCTGGCTGAAAAATCGAAAGTGTCGAAAGCTTGGCTCGGACGTCATGCCATCAGCTCCCTTCTGGAAAGGGTAAGCCACGATCCCGGTCAGCTACTACCTCTACGCTATGCCTTGGTGAGCGCAAATAGATGAGTATGTTCAAGGATGGATTAAAAGGAGCAATAGTTGCAGTAATATCAAGTCTATTACTCGCAATAATTTTTTCCTATTTATTTAGATTTCCAATACCGCTGATCGGGATGATTGGTCCTTTTGGAGAAATTAGCGTTTCTTATAAAATCACTGATATTGCAGGACATATTGGCGGTATTGTTTATTCTTGGGTATTCTTTGGCATTTTTGGCGGGTTTATTCTTCTTCCTTTGTTAGGCGCAATTACCGGTGTAACAATTGGGCGTAATTATTTTTCGTCCAAAAGCAAAAACAAATTTATCATCTTGTGGTCAGCTTTAATTTGTGTAGCAGTTATTTCTGCGTTTTCAATTTCTGACTACATATTTGGAAAGTGGTAATAAGGAATAACATGGCGCTCAAGCGGGACTCGCCCAGACGCGCTACGCCCGTGAAGGTGTGGACCTCAGCCTGTCGACGCTCGCCGATCGGGTCGGCGCCTGTGCGGCTGTCCTGAAGCCGCTCCATGATCTGATCCGTGCCAATGTCCTGGCAGGCGAACGAAGCCATGGCGACGACACCCCTGTGCCGGTTCTGGCAAAGGGTCAAACCGTGACAGGCCGCGCCTGGGTTTATGTCCGTGACGGCCGGCCCTTTGCCGGGACTGATCCGCCGGCGGCACTGTTCTTCTATTCCCGGGACCGCTCGGGCGAGCATCCCGAACGCCATCTCGATGGATATGGCGGCATCTTTCAGGCCGACGCCTTTGCCGGCTTCAACCGCCTGTATGATTCCGGCCGCAAGCCAGGTCCCGTCAGCGAGGCGGCCTGCTGGTCACACGCGCGGCGAAAGTTCTTCGTCCTCGCCGATATCGCCATCAGACGATCACGGAAGCGAACATCTCCCGTCATCTCCCCGCTGGCCCTCGATGCGGTCAGGCGGATTGACGCGATCTTCGACATAGAACGGACCGTCAACGGCCGCCCGCCACAGCAGCGCCACGCCGCAAGGACCGAACACACCGCACCACTCGTCGACAGCCTCGAAGCCTGGATGAGAGTCGAGCGGCGGTCTCTGTCCCGCCATTCGGATGCCGCCAAAGCGATCGACTACATGCTCAAGCGATCGCCTGCCTTCACCCGTTTCCTGGATGACGGCCGCATTTGCCTGTCGAACAATGCCGCCGAACGGGCGTTGCGAGGCATTGCACTCGGCAGAAAATCGTCGCTCTTCGCCGGCTCAGATCGCGGCGGTGAGCGCGCCGCCGTCATGTACACGCACATCGTCACCGCGAGGCTCAATGACACCGATCCGCAAGCCTGCCTTACCGACGTCCTCGCGGGCATCGCCAGTCTTCGCATTACTAAAATCGACGAACTCCTGCCTTGGAACTGGAAACCGAAGCTTCAAATGCAGCACGCAGCCTGACCCGCGTGTCTCACTGGATGCTTACCAACAAGCCGCAACATTGATCGATCAATCGAGTGCGAAGCGGTCCTTGTAGTCCTGGGCGAGCTTCGGATCCTGCGCCGGCTTGCGCATCAGGCAATTGCCGACAGCAACCACATCCACATCCGTGCCCATGAAACAGCGGAACGCATCTTCAGGTGTGCAGATGATCGGCTCACCGCGCACATTGAAGCTCGTATTGACCACAATGGGGCATCCAGTGCGCTTCTTGAAAGCCGATATCAGGTCCCAGTAACGCGGATTGGTGTCGTGATGAACGGTCTGGATTCGCGCTGAATAATCCACATGCGTGACCGCCGGAATGTCGGACCGCACCACATTCAGCTTGTCGATGCCAAACAGGGCCTGCTCCGCTGCGGTCATGGGGAGCCGCCGCTCCTTTACCACATCGGCCACCATCAACATATAGGGACTATCGACATCACATTCGAACCATTGCGCCATGTCCTCGCGTAGCACAGAGGGCGCAAATGGCCGGAAACTCTCGCGATACTTGACTTTGAGATTGAGTATCTTCTGCATGGTGGGGGAACGCGGATCACCAAGAATCGAACGTGCACCAAATGCCCGCGGCCCGAACTCCATTCTCCCTTGCATCCAGCCAACGGCCTTTTCCTGGGCCAGCGCATCGGCCGTCGCTTCGATTAGTGCGCCATCGTCATTTAGGGGATTCGCAAATCAGCTAAAGCGTGATTCATGGGATGCTTTCCTTGAGGAGGCTGCCGATGGAACGCCATGGACTGCGCGACGGCCAGTTTGCGCGGATTGAAAATCTGCTGCCCGGCCGGCCTGGCACTCGTGGCC
>JBKJQD010000352.1:0-2806 GCA_046594125.1 Aestuariivirga sp. | reverse complement strand
GGAAACGATCGTTGGGTTACGGTGACAGTGGATTCCGGTGACAGTGCACAAAACTCGATTCCAGTGACAATGCACAAACCTATCGCTGGCGTATTCTCTTCTGGAGTTTCACACCAGAATTCCGGTTTGTCAAAGCTGGGTCCCGGCTTTCGCCGGGATGACGGACAAGGGATTACGGTGATGTGGTGGACGGCGCTCTTGACGGCATTGATTTGTGCCAAAATGGGTGTTGTTAGACAACTCATTTTAGAGGAGCCATCCACCATGGAAGACGTTGGCATAATTGGACTGGATATCGCCAAGAGCAGTTTTTCGGCACATGGTTTTGATGCTGAAGGGCGGACGGTTTTGACGAAGGTTTTGAAGCGGCATCAGGTTATGCCGTTTTTTGCGAAGATCAAGACCTGCAAGGTTGGGCTTGAGGCGTGCGGATCGGCACATCATTGGGCCAGGGAATTGGCGAAGCTTGGCCATGACGTGAAGCTGATCGCGCCAGCGCGGGTGAAGGCCTTTGTGCCGCGGCAGAAGAATGACGCGGCCGATGCACAGGCCATTGCCAGGGCAATGCGCGATCCCGGGATGCGCTTCGTGCCCGTCAAGCAAGTGGAACAGCAATCGGCATTGATGGTGTTCAAGGCGCGCGATCTTCTGGTGAGCCAGAGAACCAGATTGATCAATGCGCTCAGAGGGCACTTCGCCGAGATGGGTTTTGTGGTGCCGTTTGGAGCCCAGCACATCAAACCGCTGATCGATCTGGTGATGAAGGATGAAGAGACGGCACGGCTGCCACGGGTGATGCGCGAAGCTCTGAAGCCATTGGTGATGATACTGGGTTCCCTGGCCGGACAGATTGCAAGCCTCGAATGTTCCATTGCCAAACTGTACAAGAGCGATGAGCGGGCCAGGCGCTTGAGCGATGTGCCTGGCATTGGAGTTTTGATTGCCACGGTTCTGTCGAACACGGTGAGCGATGCCAGCAGTTTCAAATCGGGCCGCGAGTTTGCGGCCTGGGCCGGCCTTGTGCCGCGCCAGCACTCAACGGGCGGCAAGCCACGGCTGGGCCACATCTCAAAGATGGGTAATCGTGATGTGAGAAGATTGCTTGTGGTGGGGGCCATTGCGGCGCTGGCGAGGATGCGGAACAAGCCACCCAAAACGCCAACCGCCCTGTGGGCGCAAACCCTTCTCGCCAAAAAGCCGTTCCGGCTGGTGGCCGTGGCACTGGCCAATAAAATGGCCAGAACCGCATGGGCCATCATGGCCCATGGCGGCATCTATCAATCAGGCCGTTTGCCGGCGTGAGGCAGAATACAAGTCTGCGCCGCTCATCCGGCGCGCCAATCAAATTCCTCCGCATGCCGTGAAGATGCTGGAGGACATGGCGAGGTGACACACGTTGATGATGTGAGAAAATGGCGTACGCCCGCAACAGGCTGGAAACTCCGCTGCACTGTCTGCACCACATAACCGAGTGCGCTACGGTGATGGGAACCAGCCGCCACGCGGACCAACATCAGGGCCAGCAGTCATGTTCAAAGACTGCATCAAAGGCCGAAGACATGACTGCAACCCCGCGCCAAATTCAAACACCATCAAAAACACCTTGCCAGAAGAGCGCCGTCCAGACATGACAGTGCATTCAATTGCAACCGCTCTCTGGCTCTTGTCATCTTGCGGCGGCAGTTGCCGCGCCGCCCCTTCCCGTCTTCCTCTGACGACATGGAATACGACTCACGGCCCGCGGGTCTTGCTGCCCGCCACGGTCTCAGCCGCGTTCTTGATCCCGCCGCTGCCGTATTGCGCCTTGAATTCATCTTCGGCGCCGGAGGCCAGCAGGCTGGCCTGCTGCACCCATTTCTCGCGGCCGATGCGGCCGTTGAAGCGCAGGTGGTCATCGACCCAGGCGATCTGTTCGGCTGTCCACGCCGAGATCTGGTCGAAGTGGAAGAAGCCCAGACTATGCAGGATTTTTTCGTTCTTGGGGCCGATGCCGCTGATGCGCTGCAAGTCGTCGGGCTTGCCATCGCGGGCTTCAGCAAGCCCGCGCGGACGTTCCATGCGGCCTGACATGACCGGCTGGGCCAGGCCTTGCGGCTCTTCCTCGATCTCCGGAGCGGCAATGACCGGTTCCGGCTCCGGTTCAGGTGCTGCTTCGATGGCAACGGGTTGTTCCACCACGGTCTCGACGGTTTCACTGCCGAGCCAGCGCCGCAGCAGATAGCCGATCAGGCAGCCGATGACATAGGCGAGCAGAATCCACAGGGCCAGTTCGATGAAATAATGGGTCATTGCGCTTGCCCCTTGGTGCCGCTGCTGACCCAGCCCACCCAGATGCCGAGGCCCATGGCCACCAGCATCCACATCCAGTTGCTTTCAACCAGAAACCACGAGTCATGAAAGTTGAAAAAATCGTTCATGGCTTTTTCTCCTGGTTGACGATGGTGATGACGACGCGGCGGTTCTTCGAACGCGCCTCCCTGGTGCGCTCGGCGGCGGCGGGATCGGCTTTGCCCTTGCCGGTGACGGCCAGGCGGTTGGGATCGACACCGGCGGCCACCAGCGCATCGACCACGACTTGGGCGCGGCCGACGCTGAGGGCGGTGTTGTAGAGGCGCCCGCCATAGAAATCGGCGTGGCCCGAGACCTCGGCGTGGCGGTCGAGGCAGCGCGGGTCCTTGAGCAATGCCGCGACCTTGCCGATGGCCTCAACATAGGGTGCCGCCAGCTCGATGCTGTCGAAAGCAAAGAGGATGTGGCTGTCGGAGGCGAGCTTGGCCACTTCGCCTTCGCAATCGTAGGGCGGAGG
>JBKJQD010000096.1:0-10948 GCA_046594125.1 Aestuariivirga sp. | reverse complement strand
CGCTGTAGACGCCGCAGGTGAGGATCAGCAGGCCGCGTTCCAGGCACTTGGCGGCCAGTGCCTTGGCGCCCGCCGCGTCGGGTTCGTTGCCGCCGTGCTGGGTGACAAGTTCGAAGGCGCACATGGCGCCCAAGCCACGGATGTCGCCGATCGGCATGCCGCAGCCCTTGGCCTTCACGGCTTTCATGCGCTCCATGATGATCTTGCCCTGGGCCTCAGCCTTTTCAAGCAGACCTTCCTGCTCGAAGGCATCGAAGACGCCGAGCGCTGCTGCACAGGACACCGGGTTGCCGGCATAGGTGCCGCCAATGCCGCCCGGCTCCGGCGCATCCATGATCTTGGCACGGCCGATGACGCCGGCCAGCGGGAAGCCGCCGGCCAGCGACTTGGCGGTGGTGATGAGATCGGGTTCGACGCCATAATGTTCCATGGCGAAAAACTTGCCGGTGCGCCCGAAGCCCGACTGGATTTCATCGGCGATCAGCACGATGCCATGGTCGTCGCAGAGCTTGCGCAAGCGCACCATCAACTCCTTCGGCGCCACATAGAAGCCGCCTTCGCCCTGCACCGGCTCGATGATGATGGCGGCAACGCGGGCCGGTTCGACATCACACTTGAACAGCAACTCGATGGCGTGGATCGAATCCTCCACCGTGATCCCCTTGTGGGCGACCGGGAAAGGCACATGCCAGATACCGGCCGGCATTGGGCCGAACTTGGCCTTGTAGGGAAGCACCTTGCCGGTCAGCGCCATGCCGAGCAGGGTGCGGCCATGGAAGCCGCCGCTGAAGGCGATGACGTCCGAGCGGCCCGTATAGGCGCGGGCGAATTTGACGGCGTTCTCAACGGCTTCGGCGCCGGTGGTCAGCAGGGCCGATTTCTTCTCGCCGGAGATCGGCGCCACCGCGTTGAGCTTCTCGCACAATTCGATGAAGGGCGCATAGGGCATGACCATGGCGCAGGTGTGGGTGAACTTTTCGAGCTGCTCGTAGACGCGCTTCATCACCAGCGGATGGCGGTGGCCAGTATTGACCACGGCGATGCCGCCGCCGAAATCGATGTAGCGGTTGCCTTCGATATCCCAGATTTCCGAATTCTCGGCCTTGGCGGCAATGACCGGGGCGCCGGCACTGATGCCGCGCGAGACGGCCTTGGCGCGGCGTTCCACCCACTGCTTGTTCATGCCAGGCGCTGCTACGGGTGCATTCATGATGGTCTCCTTGCAAATGATGGGCGGCTTTTACGCCTGTTGACGGGGGCGCCGCAAACGGATTCAATCCCGCTTTGCAGCAAGGGAAAACCCATGTCCGATCTCATTCGAATGACCGCCACGGAAGTTGTCGCAGGATTGAAGCGGGGAGACATTTCACCACTCGACTGCCTTGATGCATTGGAACGGCGCATCGCCCTGGTGGATGGGGCGGTCAACGCCTTGCCGACACGATGCTTCGACCGGGCTCGCCGTCACGCCACGGAACTGATGAAAAAGCCGGTTGCCGAGCGCGGCATCCTGGCTGGCCTGCCGCTGCCCATCAAGGACCTCACCGATGTGGCGGGCGTGCGCTCGACGCAAGGCTCGCCGATCTTCAAGGACCGTATTCCGGAAACCTCTGACATTCTGGTCACCCATCTCGAAGGGCAGGGCGGCATCATCTGCGCCATGTCGAACACCCCGGAATTCGGTGCTGGCGCCAATACCTTCAACGAAGTCTTCGGGGCGACGCTGAACCCGTGGAACACGAAGCTTTCGGCGTCGGGATCTTCGGGCGGGGCCGCCGTGGCGCTGGCCACTGGCATGGCCTGGGTGGCCCATGGCTCCGATCTCGGCGGCAGCCTGCGCAACCCGGCGAGTTTCTGCGGCGTGGTGGGCATGCGGCCCTCGCCCGGACGGGTGGCGGCGAGTGTTTATTCCAAGATCGATGGCACACTCGGCGCGGATGGCCCCATGGCCCGCAACGTCGAGGACCTGGCGCTGCTCTTCGATGCCATGGTGGGCGAGGAGCGTGGTGATCCGGTATCGCTGCCAGCCGACGGCACCTCCTATCTGAAGGCGGCGCGTTCCGGCTGGAAGCCCAAGCGGGTCGCCATCAGCCGCGACCTCGGGCTGCCGCCGGTTGATCCAATCGTGGCGGACATCGTCATGGCAGCGGCCAACAGGTTCGCGGAGGCGGGCGTCAACGTCGAGGAAGCCCATCCCGATCTGCACGAGACGCGAAGCTGCATGCACACGCTGCGGGCACTCTCCTATTCCAACATGCAACCGCTGCTCGACAGCCATCGCGATCTGTTGAAGCCGGAAGTGGTGTGGAATATCGAGAAGGGCCTGAGCCTCACTGGCGCCGAGATCGCCCGCGCCGAGGCAGAACGCGGCGCCCTGTTCCGCAAGATGCTGAGTTTCTTTGACACTTACGATCTGCTGCTTTGCCCCACCACCATTGTGCCGCCGTTCCCGGTGGAACAGCGTTACGTGGGCGAATGCGACGGCGTGAAGTTCGAGACCTATGTCGACTGGCTGACCATTGTCCACGCCATCACGCTGACCTGCTGCCCGGCAATTTCCATTCCCTGCGGCTTCACCAGCGGTGGCCTGCCCATCGGATTGCAGATCGTCGCCCCGCCACGCGGCGAGGCGCGATTGCTGGCCGGGGCGAAACTGCTTGAAACAATCCTTGGACTGGGCGCAATTACACCCATCGATCCGCGCAAACCCTGACACGGAGCAAATCGATGCTGGGACTGATGCAAGATTTTCCGCTGCTGGTGCATCGTGTGCTGGATCATGCGGCGCGCTGGCATGGCAGCCGCGAAATCGTCTCGCGCTCCGTCGAAGGCCCCATCCACCGCACCACCTATGGCGGACTCGACCGCCGCGCCCGCGCACTTGCCAGTGCTGTTGAGAAAAAACTCGGCGTGAAGCTCGGCTCGATCATCGCCACCATGGCCTGGAACACCTGTCGCCACATGGAAATCTGGTATGGCGTCATGGGTCTGGGCGGCATTGTTCATACACTCAACCCGCGCCTCTTCGCCGACCAACTCGCCTACATCGTCAATCACGCCGAAGACCAATGGATATTCACCGATCTCACCTTTGTGCCGCTGCTTGAGAAAATGCAGGAGCGCCTGCCCGGCGTGAAGGGTTTCATCGTCATGACCGACGCCGCCCATATGCCGGTGGGAACCACGCTGCGCAATCCCATCTGTTACGAGGAATTGATCGCCGAAGGTGACGAAACTTTCGTCTGGCCGGAATTCGACGAGAACACCGCCTGCGGTCTGTGCTATACTTCGGGCACCACGGGCAATCCCAAGGGCGTGGTCTATTCGCACCGCTCAAATGTACTCCATGCCTTGACGGTCAGCCTGACCGACTCCAAGAACATCTCGAGCCGCGACAGTGTCATGGCCATTGTGCCGATGTTCCACGCCAATGCCTGGTCGCTGGCCTTCACCTGCCCGATGTCAGGCGCCAAGATGGTGCTGCCCGGCCCCAAGCTCGATGGCGCCTCGGTCCATGAACTGCTGGTCAGCGAGGCCGTGACCTTTTCAGCGGCGGTGCCCACCGTATGGATGATGTTGCTGCAGCATCTCGAAACGGACCCGGCGTTGCGGATGCCCGATCTCCAGCGCGTCTTTATCGGCGGTGCCGCCTGTCCGGAAACGATTTTCAAAATCTTTGGCGAGCGCTATGGCGTCAATGTCATTCATGGCTGGGGCATGACCGAGATGAGCCCCATCGGCACGCTGGGCACCAGGTCGGCGCGCACCGCCGGACTCGATGACGAGGCCTGGTGGCCGATCAAACTGAAGCAGGGCCGCGCCCCCTTCATGGTCGACATGAAGATCACCGATGACGAAAACCAGGCGCTGCCCCATGACGGCAAGACGTTTGGCCGCCTCAAGGTGAAGGGCCCGGCGGTGGCCCGCGGTTATTTCAAGGGTGAAGGCACAACAGCCTTCGACGCCGATGGCTGGTTCGACACCGGCGACGTCGCCACCATTGATGATTACGGCTACATGCACATCACCGACCGTTCAAAGGATGTGATCAAGTCTGGTGGCGAATGGATTTCCTCAATTGAACTTGAGAACGTCGCCATGGGCTGTCCCGGCGTTCTCGAAGCCGCCGCCATCGGCATGCCGCACCCCAAGTGGGACGAACGCCCGCTGCTGGTGGTGGTGGCGAAGCCCGGCGCCGAACTGACGAAGGCCGCCGTGCTGGCCCACATGCAGGGCAAGATCGCCAAATGGTGGATGCCCGACGACGTCGTTTTCGCCGCCGGGATTCCACATACGGCCACGGGCAAGATATCGAAACTCATCCTGCGCGAGAGCTTCAAGGACTACCGCTTTCCCTTGATCAACTCCTGACCATTTTCAAATCACGAAATCGCCCAGACCAAAGGTCAGATGGCCAGTAAACAATATCTGGAAGTCGGCGGCGCCATTGCCGTCAGTGTCACCCTCCAGAAAAGTGTTCGCGCCGGCGTAGTGAACGCGCAATTCGCCAGCCGCCGCTGGGCCAGGACCCGAGAAGGCTGCCGTGTCAATGAAATTGAAGCCCTGATGGCCAGCCACAATCGCGTTGGCGTCAAGGTACGCAAGAAAGAGCAGGTCTTCACCTGTGGTGAAATCGGTTATGACATCGCGGGTTGCGGTGGTTGCTCCGGATTCCGCGAGACCGAAATAAATGAAGCGGTCAGCGCCCGTGCCGCCGGACATGACATCGTGGCCCAGGCCGCCGGTGAGATCATCGGCACCGGCAGCGCCGGACAGCTTGTCATTGCCTGCTCTGCCCCACAATGTGTTGCTGGCGGAGTTACCCGTGAGCGTGTCGGCGAAATCCGTAGCGGCGACATCCTCGATACTCGAGATGACATCGCCCGTGGCATCGCCGCCAGTCGCTGTTTGCTTGACAAGATCGACCTTGATGCCGGCTGATCCGCCATCGTAGTCAATGCGGTCTACACCCGACCCGCCGTTCATCGTGTCGGCGCCGGTGCCACCAAAAATAATATCATCGCCGCCACCGCCGGCGATGCTGTCGTCGCCGAGGCCACCGAAGAAAATGTTGCTCAAGGCGTTGCCAGTCAGCGTGTCATTGAATTTTGAACCCAAAACGTCCTCAATGCCGCTGAACATGTCGCCTGCTGCCTCTCCGCCCGAGCCAACCCCTGTGCTGAGATTGACGTTCACACCGGCGGTCGATTGGTCGTACAAGACCGTATCAATTCCCGCTCCGCCGTTGAGGACATCGGCTCCGGTGCCGCCGGTGAGATTGTCGTTGCCATCACCGCCGTAGAGCCTGTCGTTACCCTCACGGCCGTCGAGGGAGTCATAGCCGTTCATGCCGGCAAGGCTATTGGCTGCAGAATTGCCGTACAGATGATCGTTGCCGCCACCGCCCGTCAGGCCTTCGATGCTGATCAGCAGATCATCCTCTGTCGATCCACCGAGATCGATCAGGGCATGGCCGCTCACCAGATCGGCGGTCACGTCGAAGCTGGCATCGTTGAAATTGGCGGTGTCGAATCCTTTGCCGCCGTTCAGCGCGTCATCGCCGCGCCCGCCAACCAGCAGGTCATTGCCGGCGTCGCCGCTGAGGATATCGCCGCCGCCTAGACCGAAGATGGCATCATCGCCGCCGAGGCCGAAAATAACATTGATCAAATTGTCGGCGATAAGGAAATCTGCGCCTTCTGTCGGATCATTCATGGGACTGTCTTTCTTTTCCAGAGGCACAATGCCGCCCGGCTGTGTCGTGTGATGTCTGGTTAGCGGCCGGGCCATGGCTATGGTCTGAACCACCCATTCATACATGGTTCACCGCGGGACGGGCCGGAAATGAGATCAGGGGGTGCCGGTTTCGGCGGCGGGTTTGCGGCGCGCCAACCATCCGGCACTCTGTGGCAGTTGCACCAGAACGATGCCGAAGGTGATCAGTGCCGCACCGATAAAACCGCCGGGACTCAACCTCTCGCCGAGCAGGTAAGAGGCGCTCAATGCGCCGAACAGGGCTTCGGCGCTGACGATGATAGCGGCCTCGCAGGCCGGCGTGTGGCGCTGCGCCATGCCTTGCAGAAAATAGGCCAATCCGGTCGAGACGGCGCCCAGATAGATCAGCTCGGGCGTGGCAGCCCAGAGGCCGCTGAGCGATGTGGTCTCGAAGGCCGCCGACAGCGTGAGCGTGACGGCGGCGGTCAGGACGAACTGCACAATGCTCAAGAGTCCGGCGGATCCGAAGCTCTGGACGAATTCACCAAGATAAATAAACCATATTGTATAACAGACCGCGGCGATGAGACTGAGCACGTCGCCGCTGTTGAGATGCATGAAGCTGCCGCCGCTCATCAGCCAGGTGCCGGCCAGTGTGATCAGTGCGGCGGGCCAAACCGCGGGGCCGGGTCTTTGCTTCAGGAGCAGCCACACGGCGAAGGGTATCATCACGGTGGTGGTGTTCACCAGAAACCCGGCATTGGTGACGGTGGTGTGGCCATAGGCGATCTGCATGGCCGTGGTGGCCCCGGCAAAGCTTCCGGCGGTCAGACCCATAAGCAGGAAGGCGCGGCGGCGTCCGCCACCCAGCCGTGGCCGTCCTTGGCGGAGAGCCACCGGCAGGATCACGATGGCCGCGATCAGGCAGCGCAATCCGATCGCGGCGAAAGGCCCGATGTCCTCCAGTATGGTGCGCTGGGCGACGTTCCCGGAGCCCCAGAGGAACGCCGTAAACAGCAACATGCAATTGGCCTGCAAGCGTGACATGACCGGCTCCGGTTTGTTGGGGGACGTCGAATGCCGGTACGAAGCAGCTATTCGGAAGCGGTATGGATCGGGTCCATGGCGGGCTCGTCCCACACCAGAATTTCGCCGCGGCCGAAGCCGAGCGGCAGAGCCACCAGAGAGATGTCGATGCGGCGCAGGAGGCTGCTGTCATGGGCCAGCGTGACGGCCGGGGAGGAGGCATTGGGCGGTATGTTGAGGTTGAATTTCTCAATCTGGGTGAGGCCGCCGCGATAGGTGACTTTCACCGAATTGAGCCAGACGGCTTGGCCCTTGGCCATGATTCGTAAGGCGCTCGCCGGGCCGATCCCCGAGCGGTGGACAAAACTTATGGTTGCAACATTCGGTGGGATGCGGCGGCGGTCAATCAGCAGCCGGGTGGGACGGATTGGCTTGTGGGGTGCAGCCAGAGCCGGTGCGGCAAACGCCAGGACCGGCATGGCGGCGAGGACTTGCAAGAGAGTGCGGCGGTTCATGGTGGACTCCTCAATGGAGTCTGAATTGAGCATGGCCACCGCGACAGTTCAGTGAAGTAGCCTACAGTCTGGCATCACCGCCTCTGGCTAGTGCGATGGCTCGTGCGCCAGGCGGTCGAGTTCGGCGCGGTTGCTGATCAGGATTTCCCGGCGCTTCAGGGCGATGATGCCGCGCGCCTTCCACTGGATCAGGATCTTGTTGGTCGATTCGCGGGTGGCGCCGGCGAAATCCGCCAGGTCGGTTTGGGAAATATTGATGGCACCATCGGCACCGGCAAAGTGATCGTGCAGCACCAGCAGCCGCCGCGCCAGCCGTTGATGCAGCGACAGCAGGGCGTATTCCTCCACCGAGTCACTGACCCAGCGCAGGCGTTCGCAAAGGATTTCCATGAGCGTTATGGCGAGCACTGGAGAGCGTTTGATGGCCTCGAAGAAAGTACCGCGGCTGACTGGCTGTAGTTCCGTGGCCTCCAGCGCTACGGCGGACGCGGTGCGGTCGCGGTTGTCGAACATGCTGATTTCACCAAAGCAGGTGCCAAGCCCGATGAGATTGAGCGAAATCTTGCGCCCGGCCTCGGTAACCATGGAAATTTCGATGAGGCCGCTCAGCACCACATACATGGTGCCGCCCGGATCGCCGCGTTCGAACAACCGCTGCCCCTTCTTCAAGTGGAGCGGCGGCGAGGCGCCAAGAATGAACTGCCGCACGTCCTCGGGGACATTGTGCAGCAGGTGCGCCATCGGCAAGGCGCGGCCAAGCGCTGGTTCGCGGGTTTCGGTCATTGCACAATCTTAGACGGTTGGCGGCAAAACGCGACTCCGATTGTTTTTTGCAAGACCATGCGTCAAGCCGGCAGGCCCGCCAGCAGCAGCGCCTCCTCGTAGTCGATGCGATCCGCCTCGTTGGCAAAGGGCTGGATGGCGATCCAGTGGCGTACCGAAAAATCCGGCTGCTGCTTGAGCACGGCTTCGACATGGGCGGAGGCATCGAGACCCAACCGCGCCTTGCTGGCGGCCAGCAACCGCTGCGCCTGGCTCTGGTCGGCCATGCGCCCCAGCCATTTGAGCGACGAGCGATAGTCCTGCTGGGAATAATAAACGTCACCCAGCGACCACAGGCGATAGTCCGAATCCATAGGCAGGTTGGCCACCGACCGTTCGAGGATCGCGGCGGCTTCCTTGGCTCGTCCGACGTAGCTGAAAACCATGCCGGCGTCGGCGGCAAGTTCCGGATGAAATGGCAGGGCCGCCATGGAGCGCTCGTAGTGCCAGGCCGATTCACGCGCCTCGTTGTTCCAGAACCGCACAAAGCCCAGGTCAGCCTGGCAACGCGCGTCGTTGGGAGCCAGATTGGCGGCCTTCTCGGCATAAGTCCTGGCGGTTTCGAGATGATCGATGTCGTGGTCAACCCAGCCGAAGCGCCAGGCCACCGCATGAGCGCGCCCCAGCGACGACAGCAGGAAGGGAAATTCCGGATCGATGCTCAGCGCCTTGCGCAGATAGGCGATGGCGCGCGCCACCTTGTCCGGCGCAAAGCTCGCCAGCAGTTCGCGTCCAGCCGCAACCAGCTGGAACGAGCCCACACCCTGGGACTGGTGGATGCGTTCGGTTTCAGCGTGCGCCATGGCCGTGCCGAGCAGTGCCGCAAGTGCAAGTGCCGCCTGTGCCGCCTCGCCGCCGCCATTGGCTTCGCGGGTGAAGGTCTGCAGTCCGCGGCGCATGTGGCGCGAGGAGATAATGGCGGCGAGCCTCAGGCTTGCCACCAGTTTCGAGGCGCGCAAGCGGATGACGTAATCGGCGGTGGCCAGCATGCGCTCAAAGCCCTGGGGGGTGCCCTTGGCAATTTCGGTTTGCCAGCCCTGGGCTCCAAACAGGGCCATGCATTCCCAGACCACGGCTTCAAGCGCCAGATCGCGGTCCAGCTGTTCGGCGCCGTCGGCGAAGGGGATGAGCAGGATGACCGGCGCATTGCGCGACGCTTCAGGTGAGATATTGCGGCTGAAACCCGGCGACCCGTCCGACACCTCGAAGAATTGGATGGCCGGCTCCTCGGGCTTGGCAAACAGCAGGCGCGAGACGGCTCTTGCACCATCGGCGAGCGGCCTGGTCTCGTTCCAGATCGACGTCTCGACGCCGATTGATCCCGGCGCAACCAGAGACTCGATGCGGGCGGCGAGATTGACCGCATGGCCAAAGACCTGGTTGCCGTCAACATGCACACGGCCCCTGGTGAGACCAAAGCGATATTGGAACGGCGCATCTTCGGCCTTGGCCGACGACAGTTCGCGAATGGTGCTTTGCAAGTGACAGGCCGCGTGGAAGGCGGCGCGCGGCGTTTCGAAGGTCAGCAGGGCGCTGTCGCCCGCCGTGTCGACCACCCGTCCGCCATGGGCCTGCACCGTTTTCCGGATCAGTCTCTGGCCAGCCAGCAGGCGGCTGATAGCGACGTCCTCGGACCGCGCCATCGCCGCCGTGTAGCCGCAGGCGTCCGCATGGAGAATGGCGAGTTCCGTGGTAACCGGCATTGGCGTTGACGATTCATCCTGCGAGGATTGTTGACAGGCGGAATGGTATGATCAAATTAAGACGTTATGCAACTTGCATCACAGTCCGGCGGTCCGGACACGGTTAATGTCGCTTCGCCCGGGAAATTAACGGGGAACACAACATAAGGGGACGGACACATGACAACGCCACAGGACTACATCAAGTCGTTGCAGAAGGACGGCGTCTTGCTCGTCATCGACGGGAAACTGTTTTTCATTCCCAAGGAGACGCTGACTTCTTGCAAGATGCCCGACGAGTTCCAGAAGGGTTTTGACGGTGTCAGCCCCGCCTACTTCAAACCGGAAGGCGCAACCGACGGCTCGTCCGACACATCCAAGGTGTACCGTGGCATCACCCGCGTTCTGGCGGAAGCCTTCGTCACCGACGGTGTGTCACAGGCGGTTTGGCTCGCCAAGGCCACGGGCGACGACGGCCGCAAGACCAGCAAGACCGCGCAATCCGAGCAGCCAATCTTCACCTTTGCTGGTGCTGATCCCAAGATCGTGGTCGATATGACGAAGGGCGGCAGGCCTTCCAACCGCTGAGGTGTTGCGGCCATGCAAATGGACGAGGTGCGCAAGCGGATCGGCGTGACACGGCTGGCCGGGGTAACCGGGCTGGATCGCATCGGACTTCCGGTGGCCGCCGCCATCCGCCCGTTATCGCGCAATCTCACAGTCAGTTTCGGCAAGGGCGCCGATCAAGGCCAGGCTGGTCTTTCGGCGGTGATGGAAGCCGCCGAACTGTTCTTCAGCGAGGCGCCTCCCGGTCCCCTGTTGAGCGGCTGCCATGCCGGCCTGCGCCACGAGGGTGCTGTTGATCCATCGGTGCTGGCACACGTCGGCGACACTGGCGCCGATCTGTCGCGGACTGTCTTCGACTGGGTTGCAGGCGAGAACCTGCAATCCGCCGTGCCTGTTCTCGTACCATGGTGCATGGTGGCGATGGACTTTACGCCTGAGGTGCCGTCCGTGGCCCATCCGCTGCGATTTGGGGCAACCGGCCTTGCTGCTGGCTTCGACAAGGACCGGGCCATTGTCCACGGCCTTTGCGAAGTGATCGAGCGCGATGCCCATCGGCAATGGAACAGCGCCGATGACCGGACTCGCGCCGCTACCCTCCTTGATCTCGATACCATCGCTTCC
>JBKJQD010000088.1:0-5697 GCA_046594125.1 Aestuariivirga sp. | reverse complement strand
GTCGGCACCGACCGCACCACGGCTCAAGGTGACGTGTGCAACAAGATCGGCACCTATCTCAAGGCGCTCGCCGCCCACGACAATGGCGTGCCCTTCTATGTGGCCTTGCCCTCACCCACCATCGACTTCACGGTGGCCGATGGCGTGAAGGAGATTCCCATCGAGCAGCGCAGCGGTGAGGAAGTCTCGCACATGACGGGTCTGACCCGCGACGGACGGATCGAAACGGTCGAGATCGTGCCCAAGGGATCGCCAGTCGCCAACTATGCCTTCGACGTGACCCCGGCGCGCCTGGTGACCGGCCTCATCACCGAACGCGGCGTGATCGCCGCCAACCGTCAGGCGATTGCTGCGGCCTTTCCGGAGCGAGTGGCTGTCTAGATCGCCCGCATATCCTGACGTATGTTGCGGGCTGCATTGATAAGGTTGGCGATGTCTGGATAGTTCGCGGTGTTCACCATCATGTCGCGGGCCAGCGTCAGGGCGCGGGCTTCGCAGAGGGCGCGTTTGTCAGGGTCCTTGATCCATTCGAGATCGATGTTGTGAGCCAGCCCCAGGATGCGGCGGATCATCTTGGCGGCCGCAAACCCCAGCGTGTCGGTCCACAGCCGTTCGATATAGGCCTGGCGTTCGATCTCTAGCCGGGCGGCACCGGCGGCATCGGCGAACAGCGATGCGGGGTAGGCATCGCCGGTGCCATTGTTGCGCCAGAGATCGAGGAACTTGGCGCGGAACGAGGTCCAGATTTTTTCAAGCGTTGTCATCACCCAGTCACGATAGGCATCGCGTTGGCCTGGCTGTTCCTCATAGCCATCGTGGCTGAAATAATTGATCAGGAGATTGGCGATGACGGCGCCGACGTCGAAGCCCATGGGTCCCATGAAGGCGAATTCCGGATCGATGATGCGGGTGTCCTGAGGAGTCAGCATGACAGAACCGGTGTGCAGGTCACCGTGCAGCATGCATTCGGCACAGGAGAGAAATTTCAGCTTGAGGCGCGACACGGCGATCTTGAGTTCCACATCGTCGCGCCAGCGCTGCGCATAGTGATCGAGCTGTGGCGATGTCCAGCGGTTGAGCTCCGCCACCCGATAGGGGTCGGTGAAAATCAGGTCCTCGGTGATCTTGCACAGCGCCGTGTTACCGGCGAAGGCTTCGATCAGGGCTTTCTTCTTGTCCGCCGTCAGCGCCAAATCGGATGTGAAGAACAGGGTGCGCGCCATGAAGGTGGACATATCCTCGGCGAATTTCGGATAGACGATGGCGTCGATCATGCCGCGCCGCATGATGATGTGCGGCTCAAGCAGTTCCATGACGATCAGCGATTGCAGAGGGTCATAATGGATGATCTTTGGCACGAGCGCGCCAGTGAGGCGCGCCTGTTCGCAGAGCGCCATGTGTTCATAGTGGGCACGGGTCAAGGGCAGCGGCCAGCTTTCGCCAACCAGACGCACGTAAGGCAAGGCCTGCTTTACGGCAAGACCGCCCACCGGTCCCTTGACGATGAAGACGAGGTTGAGATTGCCGTCGCCCACTTCGCTGACCGACCATCCATCGGGGGCTCCACCGAGGATCGCCGCAGCGGCGGGCACGCATGTCAGATATGCAGCAAGTGTGGAAGGTGACTGCGGCGCATAGCCTTCGGGGATGACAACCGGTTTGGACATTCTCAGGCACGACAGTTCGTTGATGACTGTAACATCAAGGACTGAAACGCCGCGGCTTGTCCAGTGCCGCGCGCAAGGTGTTGCACAATCGCTAGGCAACATCGCAGTGCAGCAACGAATGGTGCTTTGCAGCAAAGGTAATTGTAGTACAAAAGACTAGACAAAATCCGGAGTCTGGTTGAAGCTTTCACCCAGCACCATCGCCAAACGAAGCAAAAAGCCTGCGCACGCGCAAAAATTATCGTAATCCACAAGGTGCTGTGCGTCGCAGGATTTGGAGGAGGACCAAGACAATGCTGAGTGATCTGATCAAGGAAGCCGCAACCCGACGTGACGTGTTCAAGAAGCTGGGCGTCACAGCGCTGGGTGCCGCACTGCTCGCCGATGCCGGGTTCGATCCGGCCATGGCCCAGGCCTTGGCACCGGCGGGCAAGCCGATGAAGGCCGCCTTCTCGAATGCCGGGCTTCAGGCCTCGTGGTGCGCGCAAGGCAAGCAGGCAGCGGAAGCCTGGGGCAAGATCATGAATGTCGAGATCACCTGGTTTGATGGCGAACTCTCGGCCACCAAGCAGCGCGCTTCCATCGACAACATGGCGACGCAGAAGTGGGACTTCGTGGCGATCCAGACCTTTGGTATCGGCACGCTGACTGATCCCATCATGAAGATGATTGAAGGCGGAACCCCGGTCATCGCCATGGATACGCTGGTGGCACCGCCGGGAACCGTGCCGATCCATACCTTCATCGCGCCCGACAACATCATGATGGGTTCGGTTGTCTCGGCACAGCTGATCGCTGCCATGGGCGGCGCCGGCAATGTCGTGATGACACAAGGCGCGCTTGGCCACTCGGGTGCCCAAGGCCGCGCCAAGGGTTTCCATCAAGTCATCGACGGCAACGCCAACATCAAGCTGCTCGACGAACAGCCCGCCGACTGGGATGTGACCAAGGTGGCCCGCATCTGGGACTCGCTGCTTACCCAGTACCCGGACATCAAGGGCGCCTTCTTCCACAATGACGACATGGCGCTGGCCGCGCACAACGTCATGAAGGCCAAGAACCGCACCGACATCCTGATCGCCGGTGTCGACGCCATGCCGCCCGCCGTGAACGCGGTGCTCGAAGGCGTGATGGTCGCCACGGTGCGCAACCCGTCCTGCCGTATCCACGGCTGGTCGGTGGCAGCCGGTGTGGCGGCCGTGCAGGGTGGCGGGACAGCCGGCAAGGACATTCCGGATTTCATCCTCGCCGACGGTCCGGTCATCACCAAGGAAAGCGCCGCGGGCCATCTCTGGCTGCAGAAGAACTTCCTGATCTGATTTCGGCCACATGACGGAACAAAACAACGAATCGGGCAGGGGCGGTCACACGCCCCTGCTTGAGCTTGTGAATGTCTCAAAGCATTTCGGCGGCGTTCTGGCGCTGCGCGATGTCAGCTTCACGCTTGAGGCAGGCGAAATCCACGGACTTGTCGGCGAGAACGGTGCTGGCAAATCTACGCTCATGAAAATCATCGCCGGCGTGCATCACGAGTTCGATGGCGTCATGAAGATCAAGGGCCATGAGGTGCGCTTGCGCTCGTCGCGCGATGCGTTGACCAACTCCATCGGCATGGTGCATCAGGAACTCTCCATCGTTCCCGATCTCACCGTGGCCGAGAATGTTTTCCTCGGCAACCAGCCGCTGACCGCCCTGGGCACCGTCGACTGGGGCCGCATGAACCGCGAATCCAAAGCCCTCATCAAGAGTCTCGGTCTCGACATCGATCCCACCACGGTGATGGGGTCGCTTCCCGTCGGCCTGCAGCAGCTGGTGGAATTGTCGCGCGTGCTGTTCTCGGGCGCGCAGATCATCATACTCGATGAACCGACCTCGGCGCTATCGCCACCCGAGGTGAAGCAGTTGTTCGATGTCTTGAAACGCCTGCGCGGCGAAGGCCGCAGCATCGTTTTCATCTCGCACTTCCTCGATGACGTGCTGGAAATTTCAGATCGCGTGACGGTGTTCCGCAATGGCCAGAAGGTGGCGACGGAAGATACCGCTGCTCTCACCAAGGATGCGGTGATCGCCCACATGATCGGGCGCGGCTCGAAGGGCATGCACATGGGTGAGGAGGCAAATCTCCAGAGCGACGACTCCAAGCCTATCGTCATGTCGGTCGAAGGTGTCGGTGACGGGCGTTCCTTGCGTGACTTCTCGATCAATCTCAGGGCCGGTGAAATCAACGGCGTCTATGGCTTCATGGGGTCCGGACAGATTGAATTGGCGCGCGCGCTGTTCGGCAAATTGCCGCTGCGCCGCGGCACCTTGAAGATCGACGGCAAGCCGGTGCAGTTCCGCTCGACGGCGGCGGCGCGCCGGGCCGGCATCGCCTTCGTGCCGGAAAACCGGCGCATGATGCTGTTTCGCACCGAGCCGGTGTTCAAGAACGTGTCCATCGCCATACTCGATCGCATTCACAGGATGATGTTGAAACCGGCGAAAGAGCGCGCCATCACCGAGGCCCATATCAAGGACCTGCAGATCAGGCCACCCAAACCCGGCATTGCGCTGGGATCGCTGTCGGGCGGCAACCAGCAGAAGGTGGCGCTGGCCAAGTGGCTGACCCACATGCCCAAGGTTCTGATCCTCGCCGAGCCGACGCGCGGCATGGACGTGGGCGCCAAGGAAGATGTGATCCGCATCGTCAAATCGCTGCGCGACAGGGGTGTGGCAATCCTGGTTCTGTCGACCGAACCGGAGACCATCCTGACGCTGGCCGACCGCGTGACGGTGATGAAAAAAGGAACGGTGGCGCGCGAGTTCACGGCGGGGCGGATTGAAAAATCCGACCTGCTGGCCGCCGCCTAGAACAATGTTTGGGAGATTGGTGAATGTCGACGACTGAAGTAGTGGCGGCCAGGAGTTTCAACCTGAAACGCTTCCTCGCCGACCAGTTGCGCAACATCGCGCCGGTTTTCACGCTGTTTGCGCTGGTGGTGTTCTTCAGCATCGCCAGCCCGTCCTTCGTGTCGATGGACAATGCGATGAACATCTTCTCGCAGGTGTCGATCACCGGCATCATTGCGGTGGGCCTGACCTTCGTCATCCTCACGGCGGAAATCGACCTGTCGGTGGCGGCGGTGGGCAATGCAGTGGGCATCGTCGTCGCCTATTTCACGCTGCAGCCCGACTATGTAAACATTCCCAATATTCCGTTGGCCGGCATCATCGCCGTCGTTCTGACCCTGCTCAGCGCCTTTGCCTTCGGTGCGGTCACCGCCTTTGGCATGACCAAGATCGGCATTCCGTCCTTCATCATGACGCTGGCCATGATGCAGATCGCCAATGGCGTGTCAGCACTCCTGGTGCGCGGCCAGATCGCCTATAATTTCCCCGACATCGTTACTTATCTCGGTTCGACGTCGATTTTCGGCATCCGCTGGACGATCATCGTCTGCCTGATCTTTCTCGTCACGGCGCATCTGGTGCTCACTTACACGCGCTTCGGACGATATGTATACATGGTGGGCGGCAACCGCGAGGCGGCGGAATATTCGGGCGTCAACGTCAAGATGATCATCGCCTCGGTGATGATCATCTGCGCCATGTGTTCGGGAATCGCCGGCATGCTGGGTGTGGCCTATTTCGGTTCGGCCCAGCAAAACCAGTTCGACACTTTCCTGCTCGACGCCATCGCGGCGGTGGTGGTGGGCGGCACCAGCCTGTTCGGCGGGCGTGGCGGCATCGGCAATACCATCATCGGGCTGCTGGTGCTGGGGGTGCTCAACAACGGCCTCGACCATGTGCAGATCGACAGCTTCCTCAAAATCCTAATCCGCGGACTGATCCTGCTGGCCGCACTGATCATCAACGTCTACGCCCAGGTGCTGAAGGAACGCCAGTCCGACCTCGATTGAGCGATGCGGCTGCCTAATTCACAATGTCCTTCTTCAGCGAGCGGATGCGGTTGGCGAGCGACACGACGTTGGCGACGGCGCCGGGTCTGTCGTCGTTGCTGACAGCGGGTGCCGGGCTGATTTCGGCCAAG
>JBKJQD010000468.1:0-2863 GCA_046594125.1 Aestuariivirga sp. | reverse complement strand
TAGCCCATGAGGACGACGGGCGTGTGTTCGTCATCCTTGCGGAAGGCTTTCACCATCTTCAGCGTCTTCTTCATGGTGTGCCCGGCGTTAAGGGCGCGCAAGCCTCCGGCCTGGATGACGGGACCATCGGCCATGGGATCGGTGAAGGGCATGCCGAACTCGATCACATCGGCGCCAGCTCCCGGCAGGCCCTTGATGATGTCGAGCGAGGTCTCGTAATCGGGATCGCCCGCCGTCACGAAGGTGACAAGAGCGGCGCGGCCCTCTTCCTTGAGGGCGGCAAAGCGGCGGTCAATGCGGGTGGTCACAGCTTTACCCCCAGTATATCCGCCACCGTGAAGATGTCCTTGTCACCTCTCCCGCACATGTTCATGACCATGAGGTGGTCCTTCGGTTTCTTCGGCGCGATCTTCATGACGTGGGCCAGGGCATGGGCGGGTTCGAGTGCCGGGATGATGCCTTCGAGCTTGCAACAGAGCTGGAAGGCTTCGAGCGCTTCCTTGTCGGTCGCGGCGACATATTCGACGCGCTTCATGTCGTGCAGCCAGGAATGTTCGGGGCCGATGCCGGGATAGTCGAGGCCCGCCGAGATCGAATGGCCTTCGGTGATCTGGCCATCGTCATCCATCAACAGATAAGTACGGTTGCCATGCAGCACGCCGGGGCGGCCGCCAGTGATCGAGGCGGCATGTTTTTTGGTGCGCAGCCCTAGCCCTGCCGCTTCGACGCCGATGATTTCCACATCCTTGTCATCAAGGAAAGGATGGAACAGGCCCATGGCGTTGGAGCCACCACCGATCGCCGCGACGAGTGAGTCCGGCAGACGGCCTTCGCGTTTCAGCATCTGGGTTTTGGTTTCGCGGCCGATCACCGACTGGAAATCGCGCACCATTTCGGGATAGGGGTGCGGCCCCGCCACGGTGCCGATGCAATAGAACGTGTCCTCGACATTGGCCACCCAGTCGCGCAGTGCCTCGTTCAGCGCGTCCTTCAAGGTGCGCGAACCGGACTTGGCGGGCACCACTGTGGCGCCCAGCAGCTTCATGCGGAAGACATTGGGCTTCTGGCGCTCGATGTCGACCTCGCCCATGTAGACGATGCATTCGAGGCCGAAGCGGGCGCAGGCGGTGGCGGTGGCCACGCCATGCTGGCCAGCACCAGTCTCGGCGATGATGCGCTTCTTGCCCATCCGCCGGGCGAGAAGGATTTGGCCCATGACATTGTTGATCTTGTGGGCGCCGGTGTGGTTCAACTCATCGCGCTTGAAGTAGATTTTGGCGCCGCCCAGATGCTCGGTGAGACGCTCGGCGAAATACAACGGGCTGGGGCGGCCGACATAGTGTTCGAGAAACGAGTCGAGCTCCTCCTGAAACGACGGATCGGCCTTGGCGTCCTTGTAGGCCTGTTCCAATTGCAGGATCAGCGGCATCAGCGTCTCGGCCACAAAGCGCCCGCCATAGATGCCGAACAGACCGTTCTCGTCGGGTCCGGTGCGGAAGGAATTGGGGGTGGTGACGTTCATGGGAAACCTTACGAATGACACCTCTCCCCTCGGGAGAGGGAGGGGCCCATGCGAAGCATGGGAGGGTGAGGGGATTGGGCGTCAATTATAAACGCCCAATCCCCTCATCCTCCCACGCCTGACGGCGCGGGCCCCTCCTTCTCCCAAGGGAGAAGGGAAGTTTCGTTCTAGCTGGCCCGCTTCGCCGCCTCAATGAATTTCCGGATCAGCTCGACGTCCTTGATGCCGGGGGCTGATTCCACGCCTGACGACACATCAACCATGGCGGCATCCGAGACACGGATCGCCTCGGCAACATTTCCCGGCGTGAGTCCGCCCGACAGCATGAAAGGCCGGCCCGCATTTTTCAGGATGGTCCAGTCAAAGGTCAGGCCATTGCCGCCGGGCAGCGCCGAATTTTCAGGCGGTTTGGCATCAAAGAGCAAGAACGATGCCCGGCCAACAAAGTCCTGTGCTTTCTCGACATCGGCAATATCTTTGACTTTGATGGCCTTGATGACGAGATTTCCAGTAAGCCGCCGAATGGCGTCAATACGTTCTGGAGTTTCATTTCCGTGGGCCTGAAAAATATCGGGACGCACTTCCCGCTTGATGTCCGCAATTGTGGTGTCGTCAGCGTCAACGATCAAAGCCACAACCAAAGCTTTGCTTCGGGCGCGGGCCGCTAACCGGGCAGCCGTTTCGATACTAACATTGCGCGGGCTTTTCGGAAAGAACACCAACCCAACAAGATCGGTACCAGCGTCGATTGCGGCATCGAGGGTCTCCGGCGTCGACAACCCGCAGATTTTTACGTCAACCGGCATGCAAGGCTCGCGAGAATGTCCTGTGCGGCGCGGGCCGGATCAGCCGCCCCGGTGATGGCCCGGCCGATCACCAGAATATCGGCACCGGACTTGATGGCGTCAGCGGGGGTGGCGACGCGCTTCTGGTCCTGGGTGGCGGCATCGGCGGGGCGGATGCCGGGAACCACGGTGAGGAAATCGCCGCCCAGGTCATGGCGGATGCCAGTGAGGTCGTGCGGGCTGCACACCACGCCATCCAGACCGGCGCGCCTGGCCAATTCCGCCAGCGAACGGGCATGGGCTTGCGTGTCCTTGGCCGTTTCGAAACCCGCCGCCCAGATGTCATCATCCGAGAGGCTGGTGAGAATGGTGACGGCGATCAGTTTCGAGCGGCCGGCGACGGCATCGGCCGCCGCCTTCATCATGTCGAGGCCGCCCGTGGCATGGACATTGACGATGGCCGGAACCGGGGAAAGCCGCATCAGCGCCGTCATGGCGGAAGCCACCGTGTTGGGAATATCGTGCAGCTTCAGATCGAGAAAAATCGGCAGGCCTT
>JBKJQD010000315.1:0-3653 GCA_046594125.1 Aestuariivirga sp. | reverse complement strand
AGCGCTGGTAGGGGATGCCTTCGGCCTCCGCCTTGGCGCGCACGGCTTTCAGCAGGCCGGAGGGCAGGCGCATGGTGACGTTGGCGGTCTTGGGCTGGAATTCGAAGCGCATGGGCTTGAACTGGGAAAAGTCGAGGTCCGACAAATCCTGCTCCAGAAATGCTTCCGCCTCTTCGTCGGTCTTAAGAACGGGAACTTTTTTCATAGCGATCAGCTTCCTTCTTGTGCATGTAGCGGGCACTGACGGGGCGGATCAGTGTCGTTCCGTCAAGCTCCCGAAGGGTGAATGCGATAAACATTGGCCTTCCTTGCGCATTCCGGTTGACGGCGATGAAGCGCTGCTCATCAAATGTATGCGCAGGATCGGGTGCAATGGCCGAACCTTCGCTCAGGGATTGCTCAATCTCCGCAATCGAAACGCCGTGCCTCTGGCATTTCTCACGATTTGCGCCGTCCCAGTCGAAACCGTCAAACACCACCGGCATGACTATGCATGACATATGTATGTACAAATGTCAACCAAGAGGTGGACGATTTCAGTTAGGCCACCACCACTTGCCGCCGATCACCACGCCGCGCGAGTTGATCTTGTGCTTGCCCGCGAGATGCTCGCCGGTGGCATCGACATAGTCGAATGCGCCTTCGTCAACCGACAGGATCGTCGCGTCGCCCACACTTCCCGGTTTCAGACTCCCCAGTTCCGGGCGTTTCACGGCGAAGGCGGCGGATTCGGTCGAGGCCTTGATCACCTCGGAAAGACCCATGCCGAGGCACAGGAATTTGGACATGGTGGTCACCTGGTCGAAAGCCGGGCCGTTGATGCACAGCGCGTGGACGTCGGATGAAATCGTATCGGGATAAAAGCCGTTGGCCAGCATGGCGCGCGCCGTCTTGAACGAGAACGAGCCCATGCCGTGGCCGATATCGAAGAGCACGCCGCGCTTGCGCGCATTGAGAACGGCGGGCTTGACCGTGCCTTGCACCGTACACGGAGCATTGGGGAAGGGCCGGAAGGCATGGGTCAGCACGTCGCCGGGGCGAAGTCTGGCCAGCACGTCCTCGTAAGTCGGCGGCGGTTCGTCGATATGGGCCATCACCGGCAGGCCGCTTTGCTCGGCCACCTGCAAGGCGATATCGAGCGGCGCCACACCCTGGTCGCCGCTGGCATGGCGGCCAACCCGCACCTTGATGCCGATGATGACATCGCGGTTGGCGTCCGCCACCTCGACGGCGGTTTGCGGGTCCATCAGGCGGATGTCCTCGCTCTCGCCCACCGATACCCGGTTGGAAAAGCCAAAGATGCCGGCATGGCTGACATGCAGATAGACGAGGATGCGCACTGCGGATGGCTCGATCACATGCTTGCGAAAGCCCATGAAATTGCCGGGGCCAGCCGAACCCGTATCAACTGCGGTGGTAACGCCCGAGGTGCGGCAGAACTCCTCGGCGTCGATGCCGAGCGAAGTGCCACCCCAGTAAACATGGGTGTGGAGATCGATGAGGCCGGGCGCCACGATGCGCCCGCTGACGTCGCGCACTTCGGTTGTGGAACCCGCCTTGAGGTTCAGTCCGACGGCCTCGACCTTGCCGCCGGAGAACAGGACATCAGCCAGGCGGTCCATGTTCTGCGATGGATCGATGACCCGGCCGCCACGCAGAAGCAGCCCGCCCACGTTAAAGTTTTCTGCCAAGGATGGGACCGCCGGGGCCGGTATTCGAATTGAGGAGGCCGCGGAAAATGTTTTTGAGCACGCTCAAGTCCTCTCCCGCCACCGGTGACCGGCGCGTATTGACGTCGATGATGCGTCCGTCCTGCAGGCCATACTGGGCGAAGCTTTGCACAGTGTCCTGACGGTCGAAGCGGATGGCAATCACCTCACGGCTGGTTTCCTTGGGCGTCAGGAAGGCGCGGCCCTCGGTGATGCTGGTGATATAGTAATAGCTGTCGCCGTTGAAAGCCACGCTGGCGCGCGTCGAGGGTGAGCCGAGTATGCCCTCGACCTCGGTCTTGCCCATGCCGCTGGCGATCTGTCCGAAGGCGCCGGGCTTGGCCACATAGCCGCGGTGATCGATGGTGGGCGAACAGCCAGCCAGAAGGGTTGCGCAGATGGCGGCGGACAGCCACATAGGGGCGGATAGGCATGGCAAGTGACACATGGCGGAGCGACGGGACCAGACTGTAATGATCAAAGCAAGCGATTCCTTTTCCCCCCGGGCCAGCATATCGGCAAGCCAATGATCCTGAAACGCCTCTTCCAGAAACCTGCCTGCCCGGCCCGCCTCGTCTATGAGGCAATTGTGGCCGCCGCACGGCATCCCCGCGCCTATGCCGAATGGGGTGTGGCCGACAGCATCGATGGCCGCTTCGACATGATCAGCCTACATGCATTTCTGGTGCTCGACCGCCTCAAGGGCAGGGAGAATACCTTCCGCCAGGCGCTGGTGGACGAACTGTTCCGCGACATGGACCGCTCGCTCCGCGAGATGGGGGTGAGCGATGTGGCGGTGGGCAAGAAGGTGCGCAAAATGGCCGAAGTGTTCTATGGCCGCGTTGCCGCCTATGACCGGGCGCTGACGCAAGACGATGAGGCCCTGCGTCAGGCCATTGCCCGCAATGTCTTCCCCGATGGCGCACCCCTTAAGGGACTGGACGGCCTGACCGCCTATATGATCGCCGCCCGGCGCCATCTGGCCAGCCTGTCGGATGCCGCACTTCTGGGCGGCAATTTCAGCTTCACGGGGACTGCGCCATGAAACCTGCCGGTGTCGAATTTTCCAGACCCCTCATCATCGACCGCGTCCCGAGGGGTGGCAGCTATGAGAAGCTGAAGGCCGATCCCAAGGAACTGTTGGCCCTTGCCGCGCGACTCAACGTTCCAGCCCTCTATAATTTGTCGGCGGAATTGCGCGCCACGCCATGGCGCGGTGGCGGGCTGCGGCTGGAGGGCACTCTGGTGGCCGATCTCGATCAGGTCTCGGTGGTCAGCCTTGAAGCCTTTCGCAGCACCGTGACTTATCCCGTCGACCGTTATTTCCTGCCCGCCGGAAAGCTTGCCGGCGATGAGGAGGTGGAAGCCGACCCGATCATTGGCGGTGAAGTCGATCTTGGTGAAATCGTCGCCGAAACCCTGGCCCTGGAGCTTGACCCCTATCCGCGCCGGGCTGGCGAAGCGTTTGCCGAACACATTGAGTTCGAGGAACAGACGCAAAAACCCGAAACCCCCTTTGCGGCCCTGTTGAAGCTCAAGGACGGCTAACTCGCTTTTTCACCGCTCTTGAAAGTTTTGGCCACTTTGTCTATTATATCCAAAATGGAGATTTCGATGGAATTAACCCGAGTCAGCGCCAGTGAATTTCAGCAGGCCTTCGGAGCTTTGAGCGACAGGGCTCGGCATGAGCCGGTCGTCATTACCAAGCATGGCCGCGACTCCCTTGTCGTGATGGCAGCGGAAGAATGGGAGCGCCTCCGGCGCCGTGACCGCCGTACCGGCTTTACCAGCGAGCTTCCCGAAGAATGGATTGAAGCCGTGCAACAAGCCGAGGTTCCAGTTGAATTCGTTCATCTTGACGCAGAACTGAAGTAACCGGCGGTGCCGCTTCCCAAGCCGGTCCCCGGTCTGGTCATCCGTTATAACTATCTCTGGCACCGTGAA
>JBKJQD010000197.1:0-6981 GCA_046594125.1 Aestuariivirga sp. | reverse complement strand
CAGCCCCACGGCCTCCGCCAGCCGTGACTGGGCATCGCGTTCGGATGAGGCGGGAGCCTTGCGGTCGCGGCGCTCGATGTGCAGGACGACGGCTCGCGTCAGTTGCGGGCCTTCGATCTGGAAGTCGATGCCCGCCCCCGGCTTGACGGATTTTCGTGTGCTCAATTGCCCGCCGATTCTTCGTCGAACAGGCTGATCGGGCCGCCCGGCATGATGGTCGAGATGGCGTGCTTGTAGACCAGCTGCGACATGCCCTCACGGCGCAGCAGAACGCAGAAATTATCGAACCAGGTAATCACACCCTGTAATTTCACGCCGTTCACCAGAAATACTGTTACCGGGATTTTCTGCTTGCGGACGTGATTGAGGAAGGTGTCCTGCAGGTTCTGCTGTTTTTCTTGGGCCATCGCTGTTCTCGCTGTTGGGGCCAGTAGGGGCGGTGAAGTTAGCACAGTTTACCGGGATGCAAAATTCTGTCTAACTGGCCTCTTCCTCTCCGCGGCCTGACAGGCCGAGGAGTTTGATCTTGCGGTGCAGGGCCGAGCGCTCCATGCCGATGAACTGGGCGGTGCGCGAGATATTGCCGCCGAAACGGCCAAGCTGGGCGGTGATGTAATCGCGCTCAAAGGCCTCGCGGGCTTCGCGCAGCGGATACACCAGAAGATGCTCGATCCCCGAACCCGCCACCGAGGAACTGGCGTGGTGCGTTTCGCTGGGCAGCATGGCGGCGGTGATTTCGCCCGCCGGATCGCCGCCCGCCAGGATCATGATGCGTTCGACATTGTTCTTCAGTTCACGGACATTGCCGTTCCATTCACGCGTCTGGAGCACCGCCACCACGTCGTCGGCAAAGGAACGCGCCGGCTGGCCAGCCGACTGCGAATAGGCCTTGGCGAAATGGCTTATGAGTTCTGGAATATCCTCGCGGTGCTCGGACAGCGACGGCACGCGCACCGGCACCACGCCGAGACGGTGAAAGAGATCTTCGCGGAAACGCCCGTCACCGATCATCGCCAGCAGGTCGCGGCTGGTCGAGGACACCACACGCACATCGACTTTCACTTTCTTGGCTCCGCCGACCCGCTGGAAGGTCTGGTCGACCAGCACGCGCAATACCTTGCCCTGGGTCTCAAGCGGCATGTCGGCCAGTTCGTCGATATAGAGTGTTCCGCTGTGGGCCTCTTCAAGGGCGCCGACACGGCGCGCCGAGCCGCTGCCGTCTTCGACGCCGAACAATTCCTCTTCCAGCCGTTCGGGCGCCATGGTGGCGGCGCTGAGTGTGACGAAGGGGCCGTTGGCACGCAATGACAGTTCATGCAGCGTGCGGGCCGCCAGTTCCTTGCCAGCCCCCATGGGGCCGGTGATCAGTACGCGGCTGTTGGCGGGGGCGATCTTCTTCAGCAGGGCGCGCAACTGGCGTATGGCGTGCGAAGTTCCGAGGAGTTCGCTGTCGGCACCCGCCCTGCCCTTCAGCACCTCGTTCTCGCGCTTCAGGCGCGTCGTTTCCAGCGCCCGGCCCACCACCAGCAGCAGGCGGTCGGACTTGAAGGGCTTTTCGATATATTCGTAGGCGCCGCGCTTGATGGCCGCCACCGCCGTTTCGATATTGCCATGGCCGGAGATGATGATCACCGGCACTTCCGGATGCTTTTCCTTGATGAGGTTCAGCAGATCGAGTCCGTCAAGGCGCGATCCCATCAGCCAGATGTCGAGGACGATGAGCGAGGGCCGTCTGAGGCTGACTTCGGCCAACGCCGTGTCGCTGTTATGGGCCAGCCGGGTTTCGAAGCCCTCGTCCTGGAGAATGCCGGCGATCAGTTCGCGGATATCGGCTTCATCGTCGACGATCAGGATGTCAGCGGCCATCGGGTTTCCTCGGTCTCATGCGGTAACGGCGGCGGGCGCCATGATTTTTTCAAACAGCAGCGTGATGCGGGCACCGGTGAGGCCATTGCCGCCGGCTGGCACGTCCTCGAGAAGCAGCCGCCCGCCATGCTCTTCCATGATGCGTTTGACGATAGCAAGGCCGAGACCCGTGCCCTTCTCGCGGGTGGTCATATAGGGTTCGGCCAGGCGATGGCGGTTTTCCTTCGGCAGGCCGACACCATTGTCGGTCACCCGGATGAAAGGATGGCCATTCAGTAGGCCGGCCTCCACCAGAATATGTCCGCGCGGTTCCGGTGCGGTCTGCTGACGGCTTTCGATGGCTTCGCGGGCGTTCTTGACGAGGTTGGTGATGGCCTGGGTGACCAGGCGGCGGTCGAAGGGGAAATTGAATTCGCTGCTGTGGACGTCGAGTTCGATATCCATGTCGGAGGACGAGACACGCTGCAATACGGTGGCCTCGCGCACCACGGCCGCGAGTTCGAGCATCTCGGGCACGGCCTTCGGCATGCGCGCGAATGACGAGAACTCATCGACCATGCGCCCGATGTCGCCGACCTGGCGGATGATGGTGTCGGTGCACTGATCGAAGATCAGCTTGTCGGTGTGGATCTGGCCGCCATACTTGCGCTTGAGGCGTTCGGCGGAGAGTTGGATCGGCGTCAGCGGATTCTTGATTTCATGGGCGATGCGCCGGGCGATATCTGCCCATGCTGAATTGCGCTGCGCCGACACCAGATCGGTGATGTCGTCGAAGGTCAGCACATGGCCGTGCGAGGCATTGTCCGAGGTCTCGGTCGTCACCCGGGCAAAGAAGCTGCGGTTCTCGCCGCGCAACTGCATGTCGACCTGGCCCTCGGCAAAGCCCGAGGGCCGTGACAGGGCCTGGGCGAATATGGCCGTGAAGTCGGGCAGCACGGTTTCAGCGGGCATGCCTTGCAGATCGGCTTCCGAGATGCCGAGCAGCAACAGCGCCGAGCGGTTGACCAGCGAGATGTTGCCCGCCGGATCAATGCCGATGACGCCAGCGCTCACGCCCTCAAGCATCGCCGCCGTAAAGCGCCGCCGCGCTTCCACCGCCTCGTTGGCATCGACCAGTTCGTCGCGCTGCTGCTTGATGCGGCCGGTCATCAGATTGAAAGTGCGCGACAAGGTCTGGATATCGGCTGGCCCCTCAATGAGGCCAACCTTGGCATCGAGTTCACCGTTCGTCACACGGCGCGCCGCATCAAGCAGGCGCACCAGCGGCGCCACCAACCGGTCGGAAAACCACAGCCCGGTCCATATTGCCGCAAAGAGGAAGACGAAGCCCACCACGCCATACATCAACGCGAAAGTGAGTTGTACCCCAAGGCGTTGCGACATCAGGCGGTCATATTCGAGTTTGGCCTCGCGCGTCTTCGCAAGCTGGTCGATCACCGAGGCATTGATCACCCTGTAGACGTAGAGATATTCGCCGCTGTAGCCCTGCAATTTGATCAGTGCACGGACGACATTGCCGCCGACTCCGGGCGCGATGACCACCAGTTCGCCCTTGTCGGCCTTGGCCACCTGGTCTTCGTGGGGCGCAAAGAATTGCACCTTGTCATTGGCGGTGATCTTGACATCGATGCTCTTGTTGGCGGGATTGAACAGGAAGACACCGGCCAGCCCGCGGAGCGCTGCATGGCGGGCCACGCGGCGCACGAAACTGACCCGATCTGAATCGAACATGGCCTTCTGTTGCACGAGGTCGGTCGAGATGGCGGCGACGTCGTTGCGGGTGGCTTCGGCGTGGTCGCGGAGATAGGCCTCGGCGACGTTGACGGCGGAGTCGACGATGGCCCGGGTGCGCTCCGAAAACCAGGCGTCGAGGCCGCGGTTGAGCGTCACCGTGGCGAACACCGCCACCAGGATGGCGGGCACCACGGCGATCAGGCTGAACAACGAGACCAGCCGCAGATGCAGCCCGGCGCCTGCCGTTCCACGACGGCGCTCGACCATCAGGAACGCCAACTGGCCAAGCACCATGAGAGCCATGACCAGCAGCACGGCGCCGTTGAGCACCAGCAGCGCCGTGGTGCTTTCGGGCGTCGGCTTTACCGGCGTCAGGCCGGTCAGCACGGCGAAGGTCGAAACACCGCAAACCACACCCATGACCACGAGCATTAAGCCCGCCCAGCCGGTCAGGCGGCGCAGTCTCTCGGAGAGTCCGGAAGCGGTACGGTCAGCCATGGCGAGGGTAAGTTTTCACTGTTGCACGAAATCAACAGTAATTGTGGCGGATTTGCGACAGTTCGCGGCTCTTCCTCACAAGCCCCTGATCACCTTGACATTTCTGTCGCGGAGCTTGACCCGCAAGGTATTGCGATTGATGCCCAGCAGGTCGGCGGCCCGCAGCTGGTTTCCAGAGGTCGCCGCCAGTGCCGCCCGCAGCAGTGCCGGTTCGATATCGGCCAGAACATGGTCATAGAGACCAGCTGGCGGCAGGTTCTGGCCGAAGCTGGCAAAATAGCGCGACAGGTAATTCTCCATGAACTCGGGCAGGCTGCTTGATGAAATCTCGCCTGGCGCGGGACCTTGTGAAAGTGTTGCCGCCGCCAGTTCGCGTTCCACCGCGGGCAATGAAATAGTGTCCTCGATCTCGATTGCCATAAGACGCCGCAGGAGGTTTTCAAGTTCGCGGATGTTGCCTGGCCAGCGGTGCTGCTGCAGGCGGTTTACCGCGTCGCTGGAAATTTCCTTGCGAGGCAGGCCTTCCTTGATCGCCTGGGTCATGAAATGCCGCACCAGGTCCGGAATGTCCTCACTGCGTTCGCGCAGCGGCGGCAAGCGCAGCGGCACGACGTTGAGCCGGTAGAAGAGGTCTTCGCGGAACTGGCCCTGATTGATCAGTTGGCGGAGATCGCGGTGGGTGGCGGCGATGATCCGGATATTGGTCTTGATCGGCGCATTGCCGCCGACCGTGGTGTATTCGCCTTGCTGCAAGACGCGCAGCAGACGGGTCTGGGCTTCGAGCGGCATGTCGCCGATTTCATCGAGGAACAGCGTGCCGCCCTCGGCCTGCTCGAATTTGCCGGCAACGCGCGACGTGGCGCCGGTGAAAGCGCCCTTCTCGTGGCCGAACAGTTCCGACTCGATCAGTTCGCGCGGGATTGCCGCCATGTTCACAGCGACGAAGGTGCCCTTGCGGCGGCGGCCATAGTCGTGCAGCGCCCGGGCCACCAGTTCCTTGCCGGTGCCGGATTCACCGGCGATCATGACGGTGAGATCGGTCTGCGTCAGGCGGGCGATGATGCGGTAGATTTCCTGCATGGCGGGCGAGCGCCCGACGATGGGCAGGTTTTCAACCGGCGCATTGCTGTTGGCGGGAATTGGTTTGGCTGATTGTTCCAGCGCCCGGCCCACCGTCTGCACCAGGGCGTTGAGATCGAAAGGTTTCGGCAGATAATCATAGGCGCCGCGTTCGGCGGCGGTGATGGCGGTCATGATGGTGTTCTTGGCACTCATCACGATGATCGGCAGATTGGGGCGCAGTTTCTTGATGCGTGGAATGACGTCGAAGACGTTCTCGTCGGGCAGGATCACGTCGGTGACGACGGCATCGCCCTGCCCCTCCGAAACCCAGCGCCACAGGGCGGACGCCGTCGCGGTGGAGCGGACGCTGTAGCCCGCCCGGCTCAGCGCTTGGGTCAGTACCGTGCGAATGGCACTGTCGTCGTCGGCGATCAGCACCGTCTTGACGCTCATGATGTCATGTCTCCATCTGCATCGGTTGTCAGGTTGCCGTTGCCGCGCAGCATGGGCAGCAGCACGCGGAAGGTGGTGCCGCGCTCGCGCCCGACGCATTCGACGATGCCGCCATGGTCGCGGATGATCTTGGCGACGAGCGCCAGACCAAGCCCGCGGCCGGCTGGCTTGGTGGTCACGAAGGGATCGAAGATGTTGGGGCGCAATTCTTCCGGAATGCCCGGCCCCGTATCATGGACACAGACTTCGAACGGCAGGGTGATACGCTCGCTGGTGCCCGGCACCGTCAGCCGGATGCCCGGCCGGAAAGCGGTGGTGAGAATGATTTCGCCTGCTTCACCGCCCTGGGTGATCGCCTCTGTGGCGTTCTTGGCGAGATTGAGGAAGACCTGAACCAATTGGTCCTTGTTGCCGAGAACCGGCGGCAGCGACGGGTCATAGTCTTCGCGCACCGAAATGCCGTTCGGCATGCCCGCGATGGTCAGGCGCTTGACGCGTTCGAGAACCGCATGGATGTTGACCGGCTTCTTGTCGAGCGGGCGCTCGTCGGAGAACACTTCCATCTGGTCGACCAGATCGCGGATGCGGTCGGTCTCGTCGCAGATCAGCCGTGCCAGGCTGCGGTCTTCACTGTTCAGTCCGGGCTCCAGCAGTTGTGCGGCGCCGCGAATGCCTGACAGCGGGTTCTTGATCTCATGGGCCAGCATCGAGGCCATGCCGGATACCGACCGGGCCGCGCCGCGCGATGTCAGTTGCCGGTCGATCTTGTGGGCCATGGAGCGTTCGAGCAGCATGACGATGACAAAGCGCGGATCCTCGGTCATCACGGCGGCCTGCAAATCAACGACGCGTTCACCGCCGAGACGCGGTGTGCCGACAGCTATGGCATATTCATTGACCACACCCGCCGTCTGCCGTGTCTGGGCGACAGCCCCCAGCACCGGACTGGAAAATGGCACGATGTCGCGCAGGCGGTGGCGGGTCAACACGTTGCTGCTGGCCTGGAAATAGTTTTCGGCGGCGCCATTGGCGAGGCAGATGCGCTCGTCGAGATCGATGACGATCAGCGGATTGGGCAGCGAATCGATGATCGCCTTGGCCAGCGGCGCATCGGGTGCGGGGGCCCGCGTGTCGTTGGCAATCATGTTCATGCCGCCTCTCTGGATTGGCAATTTTCGTAAAGCTGGCCAAGGCCACGGGCCACGGCGGCATTGTCGTCGGTGCGTTGAAGCTTGGTGCGCCAGGCCGTCGCCGCCTCGCGGCCGAGAAGCCCACGCTCCTCAAGCCGGGTGATTGCCCAGCCCACATGCTTGCGGGCAATGCGGTTGCCATGGTGATAACCATAGTGGCGCAGCACCGCGTCGTGAT
>JBKJQD010000163.1:0-3010 GCA_046594125.1 Aestuariivirga sp. | reverse complement strand
TTGCGCTGGGTGAGCGTCGAAACCCGTTCGGGCAGGGCGCCCATCAGGGTGCGGCGCTCGTCAATCGTCATGCCCAGCCAGTTGCCGATCTCCATGCGCGTGCGTCCGCAGCCGATGCAGAAGCCGGTTTCGGGGTCAACGACGCAGATCTTGATGCAGGGCGTCTCGATGACGGGAAGCGGATTGGCGTTCATGGCTTGAGGATAAGACCGGATTGCAGGATCAAGAAGACGAAAACGCCGTTCGATGAGCAAAAAACGTCCTAATCCTTGAGGCGCAGAACCCCGTCCTCGACTTTGAAGCCGCTCAGCCTGCCGAGGAAGCTCATCCCGAGCAGCGTACCGCGCAACGCGCCTTCCGGCAGCACCATGGCATCCACGTCCTCCACTTCGAGGCCGTCGATGGCTACGCGATCAAGCTTCACCCGTGCGGCTTGTGTCACACCATTGGCAGTGGAGACCGGGATATCGAAAGTAAGGCTGCCGGGGCTCAGGCCCGCTTCGGCGGCATCTTCATAGGATAGCGCCACGGCAGTTGCACCGGTATCGACCAGCACGGCAATGTCATGGCCGTTGATCGCCGCCGTGGCAAAGAAGTGGCCGTTGGCGTCCGCATTGATTTCGGTTATCGCCATCAGCCGCAGGCTGGGTGGTTCTCCAGCCAGACTCGGCGCACCGCAGAAAACCAGCGCCGCGGCGAGTGCCATCATCAGGGGGTGGCGCATCATGATGTGTCCCGTCCGGTTGATCAGTGGACAGCATGGGGGGGCGCCATCAAGCGAGGGTAAATCCGCCGATCACGATCAGATTGTTGGTAAAGAAATCGTTGCCGCGTAAACCGCCAGCATGGCGATCTCGGCCACCACCTGGCCAGCACCGCAGACATCTCCCGTCTGGCCGCCGATTTTCGACATGGCCAGGGCGCGTACCATGGCCAGCGCCACGCCGCCCGCCACCAGACTGACCGCCGCAGCGGCAGGTGCCAGCACCAGCGCGCCTGCTGCTCCGGCCAAAATGCCACCCAGCGCCAGGGCCTCGAGTGTTGTGTTGCGGCTGGGTCTTCCCGCCATGACCGACAATCCGTCGCTGCGTGCTGGCCGTGTGGCCCACAGCAAGTCGACCATCAAGGCGCGCGAAAAGGCCGAAGCTCCGGCCAGCAGACATATGGTGCCGAGCGGCGGCAGATCGAGAAGGGCGGTGAACAGCGAGGCCCTGGCCAATGTGGAAAGACACAGGGCAAGTGCGCCATAGGTACCGATCCGGCTGTCGCGCATGATGTCGAGGCGCTGCTCGCGCGTGTTGCCGCCACCGAAGCCGTCGGCCACGTCGGACAGGCCGTCCTCGTGGAACGCACCGGTGACGAGCGCTCCCGCCGCCAGGGCAAGAGCCGCGCAAAAAAGATCTGGCAGACCCGCCAGATGTGACAGCACGAGCACGCCGCCGGTCATGGCCCCCACCAGCGCGCCAGCCACAGGAAACATGCCCATGGCGGAATGCAACGGCGGCGGGTCAAGGGTGCGCAGGAACGGCACCGGCAGCCTGGTCAGAAAGCGCAGTGCGACAAGGAATTCGGCGAAAGGCCGAAAACGCCGCCGGGCTTCGCTGCGAGGCTGAAATTGGTCGCTCATGTTGCGTGGCAGACCCGAATCCTGTGATGACTTGCGATCAAAATAGGAGTCTAGCCGACAAATGACAAATGCCGCCACTGGTATGCCCTTCGACGATATCCGCAACCTGCTGAAAGACCTTCCGGGGCCTGACATGGAAGCTGCCGTCAAGTGCCGGGCGCGTGAGCAGCGTCTGACCAAACCGCCCGGTGCCTTGGGCCGGCTTGAAGCGGTCAGCGAGTGGGTGGCGTCGTGGCAGGGCCATTACCCGCCCAAGGTGGAGCACCCTGTCGTCGCTGTTTTTGCAGGAAACCATGGCGTGGTGGCCCAGGGCGTTGCCGCCTACCCATCGGCGGTCACCGCCCAGATGGTGGCCAATTTCCAGGCAGGTGGTGCCGCCGTGAACCAGATCTGCAAGACGTTCGATCTGGGATTGAAGGTCTTCGAACTGGCTCTCGAACAACCAACCCGTGACATCACCCAAGACGCCGCACTGGATGAAGCCGAATGCGCCGCCACCATGGCCTATGGCATGGAAGCTATCGAAGGCTGCGACTTGTTATGTATCGGTGAAATGGGCATCGGCAACACCACCATTGCCGCGGCGATCTGCAATGGCCTGTTCGGTGGCGATGCCGCCGAATGGGTGGGACCGGGGACCGGCGTTGATCAGGCAGGCCTGTTGCGCAAGGCCGATGCGGTGCGCCGCGCCGTGGCGCTGCACCAGCAGTACCTTGGCGATCCGCTTGAAGTGCTGCGCCGGCTGGGGGGCCGTGAACTGGCCGCCATGACCGGCGCCATCCTCGCTGCCCGCCTGCAGCGTATCCCCGTCCTGCTCGATGGCTACGTTGCAACAGCCGCGGCGGCGGTGCTTTATGCCATCCGCCCCGACGCCCTTGACCATTGCCTGGCAGCCCATTGTTCCGCCGAACCGGCGCACCGCAAACTTCTGGCCCGCCTCGGCAAGGAGCCGCTGCTCGACCTCGGCATGCGTCTCGGCGAAGCCTCGGGTGCGGCACTTGCAGCCTCGATCGTCAAGGCGGCGGTAAACCTCCACAACAACATGGCGACTTTCGAAAGTGCGGGCGTCAGCGACAAGGAAGCTTAGGCCGAAGCGGCGAGGCTTTCCGGTGTCAAGAAGGCGCTGATCTTCTCGGCCTCGACAGGCCTTGAGAACAGATAGCCCTGGAACTGGCTGCAACCCGCCAGCCGCAGCACCGACACCTGGCTTTCATCCTCGATGCCTTCGGCGGTGACGCGCAAGCCCAGTGCATCCGCCATGGCGACGGTTCCCTGCACCAGACGTAGCGACGAGGGCTGGTACATGATGTCCTTCACCATTGAGCGGTCGAGCTTGATCTTGTCGAAATTGAAACGGCGCAGATGTCCGATGCTTGCATATCC
>JBKJQD010000017.1:0-9980 GCA_046594125.1 Aestuariivirga sp. | reverse complement strand
CGCCACTGTCATGTCCAACCTCGGCCTTGAGCGCTTTCTGGCCGGCAAAAAACTGTCACTGGCCCGCACCAAAGTGGGCGATCGATATGTGACCGAGCACATGCGCGCTCACGGCTTCAATGTCGGCGGCGAACAATCGGGCCATATCATCCTGTCGGATTTCTCGACGACGGGTGATGGCTTGCTGGCGGCACTTCAGGTGCTGGCGGAAGTCAAGCGGCAGGACCGGCCGGTGAGCGAGGTGTGCAATCTCTTCACGCCGCTGCCGCAAATTCTCAAGAACGTCAAGTTCAAGACCGGAGCGCCGCTCGAAGACCATCAGGTGCGCCGGATGATCAGCGATGCTGAAGCGCGGCTGGGCAATTCCGGGCGCTTGGTCATCCGGCCGTCGGGCACCGAACCGCTGATCCGCGTCATGGCGGAAGGCGACGACGAAAAGCTGGTGCGCAGCATTGTCGATGAACTCTGCGGGGTGATCGCCAAGGCGGCGGCTTAGGGCTGGAATTCGACGCTGATGGTTATGGTAAGTGCCGCGTCAACGTGTGGCGTCACATTGGCACAGAATGCTGTGGCGCATGGGTCACATTCAGGAACAGTCACGCGGTGGCCACATTCGTGCCCGGCTTGGGCCATGGAGCGCTCCTAGCTTCGCATCATCCAAGGGGATGAATGAGTTGCGTAAAGGAGAAACAACATGAACACGCTCAAGACTTCGATTGCCGCTATTGCCCTGCTGGCCGTCGCCGCCGGACAGGCCCAGGCCGCCGATGCCGGCCCCAGCCCGGAATCCTACGCCGCCATGGGGTTCTATCTGCGCGGCGATATCGGCTGGTCGTTTTTGAACTGGGCGGGCGGCAATGATGACAGCGCGCTCACTGGTGGCGCCGGTGTCGGCTATCAGATCACCGACCAGATTCGCACCGATCTGCGCTATGACTGGGCGGGCAATTACAAAGTAGCACCCGGCGCTGACTTGAGTGTGTCGACGGCGCTCGGCAATCTTTACTTTGACATTCCGACCAACACGATGATCACGCCTTATCTGGGCGCCGGTGCCGGTTATGGCTGGGGCACGGTTGATGGCGGCAACGACAAGGACGGCTTTGCCTTTGCACTCATGGCGGGTGCCAGCATTGGCCTCACTGACTCTATCGACATGGATGTCGGCTATCGTTTCCGCGAGATCATGAGCAATGGCAGCAACCCGATGGAACATCAGGTGACGACCGGCTTGCGCTTCAAGTTCTGAGGCTCGATCGAGAGTCCTCGGACTGTGGGAGGGTGGCTGCCGGTTAAGTCCGCGGTCACCCTCTCCCTTTTGCACGCTTGCCAAGAATCCGGAAATGCGTCATACGCCGTCCCGGGCTAGCCCTCCCCACCGAAGGCCGGTCCATCTGCAAGGATGGAGCACAAGATGACGAATATGAAGCCGGCCATGCGGCCGCAAAGCGCGCAATTTTCTTCCGGCCCCTGCGCCAAGATCCCGGGCTGGACTCCCCAACTCCTCGACAAGGCCCTGACTGGACGCTCGCACCGCTCGAGCGAAGGCAAAGCGCGATTGAAGCTGGCCATTCAGCTGACGCGCGAGGTTCTCGAGGTTCCCGCCAATTACCTGATCGGCATCGTTCCGGCCTCCGACACGGGGGCTGTCGAGATGGCGCTGTGGTCGCTGCTTGGGGCGCGCGGCGTTGACATGCTGGCCTGGGAAAGCTTCGGCGAGGGCTGGGTGAGTGATGTCCTCAAGCAGCTCAAGTTGAAAGACGCGCGCCAGCTGGTGGCGCCCTATGGCGAATTGCCGGATCTCGCGTCGGTCAATTTCAACAATGATGTGGTGTTCACCTGGAACGGCACCACGTCGGGGGTGCGGGTTGCCGATGCCTCGTGGATTCCGGACGACCGCCAGGGGCTGACGATCTGCGATGCCACGTCGGCGGCCTTCGCGCAGAATCTCGATTTTGCCAAGCTCGATGCCGTCACCTTCTCGTGGCAGAAGGTGCTGGGCGGCGAGGGCGCACATGGCGTCATCATTCTTTCGCCGCGCGCCGTGAAGCGGCTGGAAACCTGTGTGCCGGCCTGGCCCATGCCGAAGATTTTCCGCATGACGAGTGGCGGCAAACTCATCGACGGCATCTTCAAAGGCGAAACCATCAACACCCCGTCAATGCTGTGCGTCGAAGACTACATCGTGGCCCTGCAATGGGCCAAGCGCATCGGCGGCCTCAGGGCGTTGATGGCCAGGGCCGATGCCAATGCGGCGGTGATCCAGCGCTGGATCGACAGCTGCCCCTTCGCGCATAATCTGGCGAAAGTCGATGCCACTCGCTCCAATACCTCGGTATGCCTGACGCTCGATGCTGATGAAGCGGTTCCGAAAAAAATGGTCAAGCTGCTCGATGCCGAAGGTGTGGCCTTTGACATCGGTTCCTACCGCGACGCGCCGCCGGGGCTGCGTATCTGGTGCGGCGCCACTGTCGAGACGGCTGATCTCGAAGCGCTGCTGCCGTGGCTCGATTGGGCCCACGCGCAAGCCATCGCCAAGTAACTTATCCCTCACTTACATCAGAAGGCCCAACATGCCCCCCCGCGTTCTCGTTTCCGACAGACTCTCCGAAACCGCCGTGCAGATTTTCCGCGACCGCGGTGTTGACGTCGATTACCTGCCGGACCTCGGCAAGGACAAGGATGCGCTGCTGGCGGCGATCCCCAATTATGATGGACTTGCCATCCGTTCGGCCTCGAAAGTGACGCCGAAAATCATCGCGGCGGGAACGCGGCTGAAAGTCATCGGCCGGGCCGGTATCGGCGTCGACAACGTCGATATTCCCGCCGCCTCGGCGCGGGGCATCGTGGTGATGAACACGCCCTTCGGCAACGCCATCACCACCGCCGAGCACGCCATCTCGATGATGATGGCGTTGGCCCGGCAGATCCCCGAGGCCAATGCCTCGACCAGGGCTGGCAAGTGGGAAAAGAACCGCTTCATGGGGGTCGAACTTTACAACAAGACGCTGGGTGTCATTGGTTGCGGCAACATAGGTTCGATCGTCGCCGACCGGGGGCTTGGTCTCAAGATGAAAGTCATCGCCTTTGATCCTTTCCTGTCGCCGGAGCGGGCCATCGAGATTGGTGTCGAGAAGGTTGAACTTGACGGGATTTTCCGCCGTGCCGATTTCATCACCTTGCATACGCCGCTGACCGACAGGACGCGCAACATCGTCGATGCGGCGGCCATCGCCCGATGCCGCAAGGGGGTGCGCATCATCAACTGCGCGCGTGGCGGGCTGGTGAACGAGGACGCGCTCTATGACGCGCTGAAGTCGGGGCAGGTGGCGGGCGCGGCACTCGATGTGTTCGAAGTGGAACCCGCCTCGTCGCACAGACTTTTCAATCTCGAGAACGTGGTGTGCACACCGCATCTTGGCGCCTCGACCGGTGAAGCGCAGGAGAACGTGGCATTGCAGGTTGCCGAACAGATGTCGGACTACCTGCTGCATGGGGCCGTCACCAACGCGCTGAATATGCCGTCGATCACCGCCGATGAAGCGCCGCGCCTCAAGCCCTTCATCGCGGTGGCGGAGAAGCTTGGTTCGTTCGCGGGTCAACTGACCGATGCGCCGATCACCGGTATCGTCATCGAGTATGCCGGCGATGTCAGCGAGATGAATACGCGGGCGCTGACGTCCGCCGCATTGGCCGGTGTGCTGCAGCCGATGCTCGGCGTCGTCAATATGGTATCGGCCCCGGTCGTGGCGCGCGAGCGCGGCATCAAGGTTGACGAGGTGCGGCAGAGCCAGCGCGGTGCTTATGAAACTTATATCCGCCTCACGGTGAAAACCGGCGAGATGGAACGCTCGGTGGCGGGCACGGTGTTCTCGGACGGCAAACCGCGCATCATCCAGATCAAGGGCATCGACCTCGAGGCCGAATTCGGGCCGCACATGCTCTATATTACCAACGAGGACAAGCCGGGCTTCATCGGCGCACTCGGCATGCTGCTGGGCAATGCGGGTGTCAATATCGCCACCTTCAACCTGGGCCGCAAGGCGCAAGGGGGCGAAGCCATATGTCTGGTGCAGATCGACGAGCCGACACCAGCCTCGGTGCTGCACGCCCTGTCGAAGCTGCCGCAGGTGAAGCAGGCGAAGCCGCTGGAGTTCTGAGCGGTGAGGGGTTTCGCCCGTGGCCTGCCCCTCAGCCGGCGCGTTCCGCCGTGTCTTTCTCCCGCGAGGCGCGGGAGAAGGGAAGTTGGGGGTGCTTGAAATGACCATTCACTTGGGGCATGCTCCGGGGCGGGAGGGGCCATTTCTGGAGTGTTCGCATGACAGTCACCGCCATTGGTCCTGAATTCATTGTCAATGCCATCCCGGCAGGTGATCAATACCGGCCATTCATCACCACGCTGGCGACCGGCGGGTTCGTCATCGGCTGGCAGGATGCAAGCCACGAGGCATCGCTCAGCGACGATGTGCGCGTCGCGCTCTATACCGGACTCGGTCTCCGTCTCAACGCGGGCGATGATCTGCTGACCAGCACGGCGCTGGCGGCGGCGCAGTTCCAGGGTACGGCAGCGCCATTCTCAAATGGCAAGTACGTGGTGGCCTGGACTGACTATAGTGGTGCTGCTGACGGCAACGGCTTTAGCGATGGCAACAACGGCGGAATCAGGTTCGCGATTTTCAATGCCGGCGGGTCGCCGTCCAGTGGCGAATTTTATGCCAACACGACAGTCCCGCTGATTCAGAATCAGCCCTCGGTGACGGTCCTGGCAAACGACAAGTTCGTCGTATCCTGGACCGGCCAGGATATCAACGCATCGAGCACCACTGACATTATTCTCCGGGTTTTCAATGCCGATGGCTCGCCAGCGGGTGCCGAGAAGACCGTCAATACGCAGACGGTTGGCAATCAGGAAAATTCCACCGTTCACGCGCTCAGCACCGGCGGCTTCGCGGTGGTCTGGGACGACCGCGAGAATAGCGCCGCCAGCGGTTTTCAGACCAAGACCTTTATCCGTTTCTATACGGCTGGCGGTGCGGCCATCGGGGCGCCGCAACTGGCCAATGCCGCCAACGCCGACGACCCGTCGCAAGCGGGTTTCACCGAACTTTCCGATGGGCGCATCTTGCTCACCTGGACGGAGAACTTCACCGCGTTGCCTCCGGGCGATGGCTCGGGCACCTCGGTGCGGGCCCGCATCTACGATCCGGTGACGGCGTCGTTTGGCCTGTCATTCCGTGTCAATTCCGCCATCAGCAACGACCAGAACGATGCCCAGGTGGCAGCCCTCGACCATGGCCAGTTCGTCGTGGTGTGGACCGATCTCAGCCACACTGGTGCTGACACCAGTTTCGAAGCGGTGCGCATGCAGGTGTTCGATTCGACGGGCGCCAAGGTGGGCGGCGAAATCCTGGTGAACGACAACGAGACGTTCGAGCAACGCAACCCGGTCATCACCGTGCTGCCGGACTTCCGCTTCGTGGTGGCCTGGGAAGACAACAGCCAAACCGGCAGCGACACCCTGAGTTTCTCGATCCACAGCCAGATTTATGACGCGCGCAACGCGGCTATCGACATCGACGGCACCGCCGCCGGAGATCAGTACATCGGCTCCGTCTTCAACGACACCATCGCGGGCCTGGGCGGCAACGATAAACTCTACGGCGGCTTCGGGTTCGACCTGCTGATCGGCGGCATCGGCCGTGACTTCCTCTATGGCGACGGCGGTGATGACGACCTGCGCGGCGGTGCTGGCAACGATGTGCTGACCGGTGGCACCGGCAACGACTATCTCGATGGCGGCCCCGGGGCCGACAAGATGCGGGGCGGCATCGGCAACGACACCTATGTGGTGGACAGCGTTGGCGACGTGGTGATCGAGAATGCCAATCAGGGCATCGATACGGTGAAGACGACGCTGAACACGTATGCGCTTCCCGACAATGTCGAGCGGCTGGTGTTCATCGGCAGCGGCAATTTTACCGGCACGGGCAATGCCCTCAACAATCGCCTGACGGGCGGTGGTGGTGATGACACGCTGCGCTCGGACGGGGCGGGCAGCGACCAGTTTTTTGGTGGAGCGGGCACCGACGCGGTTGACTATCGGACCAGCGTGTCGGCCGTGTCACTGAACTTTGCCACCAACGTGTTTGGCGGTGCGGCGGCGGGCGACAGTTACAACTCGATCGAGAAGTTCTTTGGCTCGGGTTCGGCAGCCGACACCATGACGGGCGGTGCCGCCGCCGTGCAGTTCTACGGTTCCGGAGGCAACGACAGCCTGACCGGTGGCAGTGCCGCCGACACGTTGTCGGGCGGTTCCGGCAACGACACGCTGACTGGCGGCGGCGCTGCTGACATTTTCGTCTACAATGAAATCGTCTTCTTGCCTCGCAGTAACGGCTTTGGCACCGACTCCATCACCGACTTCAAGGATGGCACCGACAAGCTGCAGTTTGCCAGCGGGGTTGCCACAAGTATTGCCGACATGAGCATCGCCGGGCAGGGCACCACGGCTGTAACGCTGACGCTTGGCGAAGGCACCATCGTGCTGCACAGCACGACGGCCATCACCATCACATCAAGCGATCTGATCTTCGCCTGAGCGGCCTATTGGCCGCCCATCTTGGTGACATCCACGCCATTGACCAGCACGCCGCCCTGCGGCGTGCTTTCGACGATCCAGGTGAGCGTGCCATCGGCACCGGCCTTGGCCATGCCCTTGGCGACGATGACCATCGGGGCCATCTGCTGCATACCCATCTCGGGCGGTGCCGCCTGAAGTGCGGCCATCACCTCATCAAGGCCCTTCAACGTGATGGTGGCTCGACCGGCGGGCATGGACATGGGTCCAGCCGTCATGCTGCCCTCGGCCTTGAGGTCGTAGAGCTTGGCGACAATCTCGCTGGGCCCCAAGCCGATGGAGACGGAGCCCCTGGGCATGATGGCGGCGGTGAGCTGCGCTTCGATCTCGGGGGCCAGCTGTGGCTCCTTCGACATGTCGAGATTGTCGAGCGCCAGTTTGGCTGGTGCGGCGAGATCGAAATCCGAAACATTGAAATCGATGGTGAAATGGCTGGGCAGGAGATCGGTGGCGAAGGGCGGGATCAGGCCCTGCGGCAGACGCAGGCCGTCCACCGTGAAGGCTTCGCGCAGCTTGCCCTCGGCGACCACGCCATTGGCTTCGACGGTGATGCCGAGCTTGTCGATGCCGGCCTCACCCATCATCGTGCCGACGGTCACTTTGTCCATGCTGACGACCGCCGAGATATTCTGGAACACCGGCAGGACGGCGCGCAGCTTGTCCTTGAATTCGGCCTGGGCGGCCTTCACGGCATCGGGTCCGGGATGGGCGACGGCCCAGGCCATGAGATCGAGAATGGCGCGGATCTTCAGGCCCTTTACGGTGAAGTCTTCACTGAGGCTGGGTGCTGCCAAGGTGAAATCCATGGGCGGTGACCCGGCCGTCTCTCCCGCTGCGGTGCTGACGGTTTCCTTGAAATCCGTCAGGGTGAGCTTGCCGCTGCCATCGGCGCCAGCACCGGCGGCGGTCAGGGCGGTGGCCACCTGCATGGTGGCAATCGATATGCCGATTTTCGTGGTTTTGCCTTGCTCGGTCAGAGTCTCATCGCAGGTCATGCCGGTCAAGTCGACGGTCTGGGACGCGAAGCCGCCAATGGCCTCGTCAAAGATGCCGGTGCCTTTAATGCTGCTGATTTTGCAGTTCATGTCGAGCGTTCCTTCGGCTTTGAAGGAATAGGCGATGGGCTGGTCCTGATCGAACTTCCATTGGCCGCCGCCCTGGCCGGCCAGCGTGAATTCAAACGGCGTGACTGACGCGGAAAAACCCGGCTCCTTGATCTTGGCGAAAAACGGCGCGGCATCGATCTTCACCGCATAGGCATCGCCCGCTGGTGTCACCGTCACCACGCCGGGTCCGGCCGTCAGATAGGCCTGGAGCGCGGCGGTCAGGCGCTGGGCTCCTTCGGGGGTGGCCGCGGCCATGGCGCCAGCGCTGGAGCCACCAAGCAAGAGAACCGTGAGCAGGGCGAGGGATGTTTTCATTTTCATTCCGGATTGCGGTTGCGGGTGGGTGCAAGCAAGCACCACTAACTAAGGCCGTCAATACACTTGTTTGGCCGTAATCCGGCCTTCAAAAGGCCGCGCCGGTTTCGCCATATCCACTTCCGTTGGCCGGGGGGCCAACTGGAGGAACCGCCATGATCAAATGTTTTGCCCTCGTGCTTCTGGCAACGACCGCCGCCACGCCGGTCTTCGCCGCCGACATTCCGGCCCTGTCCAAAGTCGATGCCGTCACCGTATTCCCGAGCGGGGCCGAGGTGACGCGCGTCGCCGAAGCCAAGATCGAGGCCGGCGAACACACGCTGATCTTCGATCAGCTGCCCGGCGACCTGATGCCCGAGACCATCCGCGTCGAAGGCGTGTCGGACGGCAAGATCGAAATCGGTTCGGTCGATTCAAAACTGGTCTATGTGCCCTCGACCGATGTTGACATCCGGCGCAAGGTCTTCGAGGCCGATATCCAGCGCCTGCAGGACGAGCGCATCGTGCTTGACCAGGCCATCTCCGATGCCGAATACCAGAAGTCGCTGATGCAGCAATTGGCGTCGAACGCTTTCACCAAGCCGCCCAAGGAAGGCGAGGGCAAGAGCTTTGGCGCCGAGGACTTGAGACAGTTGCTCGATGTGGTTGGCGGCAAATTGCAGACGCTCTCCAAGCTGGTGCTCGATGCCCGCGTGCGGCAGCGCGACATCGATATCAAGGTCAATGACATTTCCAACCAGATGGCCCAGCTGGCGCCGCAGGGACAGGCGCGCGTGCTGGTCAGCGTGCATCTGGCAACGCCCGCCGCCGCATCTGGTACTTTCCGCTTGAAATACCGCATTGCCGGGGCCGGCTGGCAGCCGGTCTATGACGCGCGGCTGACCTCGCCGGACAAGAGCACGGCGGCGAAGATCGAACTCGTCCGCCGCGCCGCGGTAATGCAGTCGACCACCGAGAACTGGGACAACGTGGCGCTGACGCTGTCAACGGCCAGGCCGGTGGGGGCGACCTCGGCTCCAGATATTTCACCACAGCAGATCGATGGTTATAACGGTGGCCGGGCCGAGAATTACCAGCAGCGCGGGGTAGTAATGCCCGCGGCCCCCGAAATGGCGGGAAAATCGGTTAGCGAAGAGACGGTCATGGCTGATGCCGCGCCCGCCGAACGGGTGGACGACAAGAAGAAGATGGATCAGCTCCAGGCGCAGGTCGAAATCGCCGGCTTCCAGGCGCTCTATGCCATTCCGGGCCGGGTCTCGGTTGACAACACCGGCACCGCCAAGAACGTGCGCATCGATACGGCTGATATCGAAGCCAAGCTTTCGGCGCGCGCCGTGCCGAAGCTTGACCCCAATGCCTATCTCACCGCGGCCTTCACGCTGAACGGCGAGACGCCGCTGCTGCCGGGCACCGCCATGCTGTATCGCGACGGCGTGTTCATGGGGCAGGGCTGGCTGCCGCTGCTATCACCGGGCGAGGAAGCCAAGCTGGGCTTTGGCGCCGATGACCTCATCAAGGTGAAGCGCGTCGAAGTGAAACGGCAGATCGGCGAGGAGGGGATTATCACCACGTCCAACGTCGATATGCGGGCCTATGACATCACGGTGAAAAACCTGCATGACTTCGCCGTGCCGGTAACGGTGCTCGACCAGATGCCCTGGTCGACGATGGAGGATATCGTGGTCGAGACCCTGCCCGGCATGAGCCAGCCGACGCTCAAGGATTTCGAAAAGAAGCGCGGCGTGCTGGCCTGGAGCTTCGACCTCGAACCCAAAGCCGGCAAGGTGCTGAAACACGGCTTCAAGATCACCTGGCCCAAGGACATGCAGGTGGGGATGAATTTCAACTGAGGGCGCCTGGGCTGGCTGGATGCCAGCCCAAGCGGTCCTTGTCGTTTGTATCATAAAATGATACTCTATATG
>JBKJQD010000211.1:0-23502 GCA_046594125.1 Aestuariivirga sp. | reverse complement strand
CGTGGCAATGGTCGTCACGATGGGCTGCAGGCGGCCATAGATGACAATGGCACCATTGATGGCGCCGCACAGGGCTCCCACGAGAAGCACACCCACCACGCCAAAGAAAACCTGTATGGGCGAGCCGACGACAATCCATGAGGCCAGGCAATTGGTCAGGGTGAAAATCATGCCGACCGAAAGATCAATGCCGGCGGTGATCACCACCAGCGCCTGGGCCATGGCGACGAAGGCCAGCAGCACGCCCTTGTTTGAGGCGGTCTGCACCACGTTCGCGTTAAAGCCGGCGGGGTGGTTGGAGGAATAGATGATAAACATCACAACAAAAATTGCGATTGCCATCAGGGTGCCGCGCTGTTCGGCAAACCAGAAACGCCAATCCTTCATGGGTGCAACGCCTCTCCCATATCGATATTGAGCGCACTTGCGATGAGCGCCCGCTCGGTAATCTCAGCGCCCACCAGCTCGCGCTTCACCTTGCCATCATAAAGGACCAGCACCCGGTCGCAACAGCCAATCAGTTCGTCATAGTCGGTGGAATAGAACAGGATGGCAGCGCCCTGGTCGGCGAGCTTGCGCAGCAGCACGTAAAGTTCCTGCTTAGTGCCGACATCGATGCCGCGGGTGGGATCGTTGAGCAAAATGATGCGCGGCTGGTTCATCAGCCATTTGGCGATGACCACCTTCTGCTGGTTGCCGCCGGACAAAGACCCCACCGGAATATCGGTGCCCGCCGTCTTGATCCCCAGCAGCTTGATCATCGCGTCGATGGCCCGGTTTTCGGCGTCGCGGTTGACGATGCCGCCGGTCGAGATGCGATTGAGTGAGGCGAAGGAGAGATTGTCGCGCACCGTCATCGGCAGCATCAGGCCTTCGGTCTTGCGGTCCTCGGGGATCAGCGCCATGCCGATCCTGTCGCTTTTGGCGGTGGCCGGACTGGAGATGGTGGCGGGTTGGCCATCGACAAGAATTTTGCCCGAGCAGCCGCGCAATACGCCAAACAATGCCAGAAGCAGATCGCGCTGGCCCTGTCCATCGAGACCGCCAAGGCCGATGATTTCTCCAGAGCGGACGGAAAACGAGATGTCATTCAGCCGGTCGGTCCACGACAGGTTGCGCACCTCGAGAACCGGTACGGCACTTGACGCAATTGCGGCTGGCTTTGGCGGAAACACATTGCTGTACTCACGGCCGATCATCAGCTCGACCACTTCATTGTCGCTCTTGCTGCCCGCCGCGTAGGTTGCCACTTTCTGGCCGTTGCGGAACACCGAGCAATCATCGGCGAGTTCAGCGATCTCATGCATGCGATGTGAAATATAAAGCAGCGCCAAGCCTTCCTCGCGCAAGCGCTTCAGCACCACGAAAATCTTCGACACATCCGCCGCGGTGAGCGCCGATGTCGCCTCGTCGAGAATGAGAATGCGCGGCTTGCGGGCCAGGGCCTTGGCGATTTCCACCAGCTGGCGGCGCGACAGCGGCAGGTCCTTGACCAGGGCGCGGGGATGAATGTCGCCAGCGCCTGCCCGCGCCAGGGCTTCCTCGGCAATCTGGCGCTGCTGGCGGCGGTCGATCATGCCGAGCCAGGTTGGCGGATTGCTGATGACGATATTGTCGGCGACTGAAAGGTCGGGGATCAGCGACAGTTCCTGGAAGATGCAGACGATGCCGGCCTGGTTGGCGGCGGCGGGCGAAGCAAAAGTAACTTCGCTGCCGTCCATCAACATGCGGCCCTCGTCGGGCGCCACGACACCGGCCATGATCTTGATGAGGGTTGACTTGCCAGCACCATTTTCGCCGAGAATGGCGTGAATGCGGCCCGCCGTCACATCGAGGTCGGCCTTCTCGAGCGCCCGCACACCGCCGTAGCGCTTGGATACGCCTTCCATGCGAAAGAGCGGCGCTGATCCGGTCACAGATGTCCCCCAAAGGCAATCAAGCTTGGTTACGGAGCGCCACGACCGAAAGTCCGTGGCGCCCCGCACTGTTCAGATCAGTTTACTGGTTTTCCTTGGTCTGTCCCATGATCTCCTGGGCGGTGAAATTGATGCCGCAGGTGGGGAAGGAATTGCCGACGAAGAAGTTGTCGGACTGGTCGGGGAAGTAATCTGTACCCGCCTTGAAGTCCGGATCTTCGACGATGGCCAGCGGCAGTTTTACCGACTGCGGCACGACATTGCCCTCAAGCGCTGCAATCGCCGTCTTGATGGCGACGGCAACCTGGGCCGGGCCGGTGCCCGCCGACGAACACTTCAGGCCATGGCCCGAATGCGCCGCGCAGAACTTGCGGAAGCCGTTCTCGGTTTCGCCGCCAAACGGCACGAAGGCGTGCTTGGCATCGATCATCGCCTGAACGACGCCGGTATCGCCGCCTTGCGCGGTGATACCGTCGAAGGGGCCGTTGGTGGCGATGGCATCGGCGGTGGCCTTCTGGGCAACACCGTCATCCCACTTGCCAACGACTTCGGTGATTTCCCACTTCTTGCCCGAAGCACTGAGCGTTTCATGGATACCGTTGTGGCGGTCGGTGTCGACCGAGGTGCCGGCAACGCCCTTCACTTCAAGAATCTTGCCACCATTGGGAATCTGCTTGATCAGCCAGTTGGCCCACAGAACGCCGAGGCCCTTCTGGTCGACGTTGACGTTGATGGCGTCTTGTGTGTCGAGAATGTTGTCGAAGGCGACGAGGATGACGCCGGCTTCCTTGGCGCGCTTGATGACCGGGCCGAAGGCCGTCGGGTTCTGGGCGTTGACAACGATGGCGTCATAGCCCGAATCGATGAAGTTGTTGATAGCCGAGATCTGGGCCGGCACGTCTTCGCCGGTGGACACGACCTTGAATTCCTTCAGCTTGGCGGCAACTTCCGGCTGGGCCGCATAGGCCTTGGCCGTCTGGATCATCTGGATGCGCCAGGTGTTGGCGATATAGCCATTGGCGAGAGCGATGCGATAGGGGCCGGCCTTGGCCGGGAACTTGAAGAACTTGGTGTCAGCCCCCCACGGTGCAAAGCAAGCCGGTTCGGCGGCGGGTCCAGCAACGACTTCCGGCCCATCGGCGCGGGCAACGGAACTAAAAGCAAGTGTTGCCGCCATGACAGCGCCAATACTTGCGAACTGCGTAAGATATGATGCGATTTTCATAGAAACTCCTCCCTGAAGACTGGATTTCACGTATCCTCACTTGCGGCGCGCGGAACCGGACTTCAATTCCGCAGCCGCCGATTACTTTATTATTGATCTTGACCAAGTATATTAAAAAGTCTCTTGGTAGCTTGAACATATGTCCAGATGACAGCGCTGTCAACGATGCCGGCGGGCATGACGAAATTTCACGTATTCCGTGGATATCAGGCGGCGGCGAGTGCGTTGATGGAGAAAGGAGAACGCCATGGCATCGCCGCGGAAGCCCGCGTCGGGGCGCGTGACGCTGAGCGATGTGGCGGCCCGCGCCAAGGTGAGTCCGGTCACCGCGTCGCGGGTTCTGCGCCGTCCCGAGATGGTGTCCGCCGATCTCCGCGAGCGGGTCAACGCCGCCGTGCGCGATCTGGCCTATGTTCCCAATCTGCTAGCCAGCGCGCTGGCATCGTCGCGCACCGGACGTATCGGAGTGATCGTGCCGTCTCTTACCAACGGGGTGTTCAACGATTACCTGCGGGCGCTGCATGACGTCTTCATCCCCGCCGACTTGCAGGTTCTGGTGATCAATTCGCACTACATTCCAGGCCGCGAGGAAAAGGCCATCGTCACGATGCTCGGGCAATTCCCCGAAGCCATCATCCTGGCGGGGATCGGACAAACGCCTTTGGCACGGCGGTCCCTGAAGCAGGCGGGCATCCCGGTGGTTCAGACCATGGAGATGACCGACAAGCCAATCGACATCAACATCGGACTGTCGCAGCGCGACGCTGCTTATGCCGCCACGCGCTATCTCTTCGACCTTGGCCACCGCTGCGTCGGCCATGTCGCGGCACCACTTGACTCGCGTTCGCTGACCCGCATCGAAGGATACAATCAGGCCGTGGCGGAGTTTGGCGCAACAGCGATGATCGTGGCGGTGGAGGATCCGTCAGGCGTTGCCCTGGGCGGTCAGCTTCTGACCGAACTTCTGGAGCGCTGGCCGCAGGTCACGGCGGTCTTTTGCGGCAATGACAATCTGGCGCTCGGCGCGTTGTTTGAATGCCAGCGGCGGGGCATCCGTGTACCGCAGGATCTGTCGATCATTGGCTTCAACGATCTCGACGTCTCGGCCTGTGCCCATCCGTCGCTGAGCACCATCGCCACGCCGCGCTATGATATGGCGCACCTCGCTGGCGAAATGATCCTCGGCATCATCAGGGGCAACGGCAAGCGGCCAAAGCAGAGGAAAATCGATCTCGGCTTCCGTCTGGTGGTGCGCCAGAGTTCCGGCAAACCGCCCGCGCCGCGGCGCGACGGGACATAGGGGCTTGCGACGAATCAGCCCTTGCGCTTCGGCGGAGCCGACGCGGCGCTGACACCACGGCTGAGCGATGCCGGGTCTTTCGCCGTATCCTTGTTCTTCTTCGGCTTCTTGACTTCGCGGCTGCTGCGCTTTTGACTCTTGGCCATCGCGTCCTCCTGAAACATCGCCCGCTACAAAACTTATGCCAAAAAAGCAAAAGACCCCGTTCTTCGGAGAAGCACGGAGTCCAGTATCGTTCGTGGAGATCAGCCGAGATTCTTGAGGTTGTCGGCCGACATCTTGCCGCTCTTGCGGTCGGAGACGAGGTCGAAGCTCAGCTTCTGGCCTTCGCGCAGGTCGCCCAGTCCAGCGCGTTCGACGGCGCTGATATGGACGAAGGCATCATTGCCGCCATTGTCGGGGGCGATGAAGCCAAAGCCCTTGGCGGAATTGAACCACTTGACGGTTCCTTTGATCATGGGGGGTACTTTCTCTAGTTTCGGTTTTCTGCTTGCCCGCCAGGGAGGGCCGTCGACATCGCATTTTCAGGAAAGAAGAATTTCAGCGCACCGCAATCTGCCCGATCCGGCGCCAAGTCATCTGGCCGTTCATCAACGCAACAACAAATGGACGCTCTGGCGGCCAAGTTCAAGCAAAATAACCGCGAAAACCCCCGGGCTGACCGATAATCCGTTAGGTTTCCGCGCCTGAGGGGCGCATGGTGGCGCAATCATTGGCTGGTCATTGTCTCGCGCGCCCTTGACTGAGAGATTGCTGCTCCCGCACTTTGCCCCCCGCTCAAGCCACATATTTCCAATCACAGGGAATTCGGATGACCATTTTCGCAGAAACGTCTCCAACCGTGAAAACCGCATTGACCGGCGCCGCTGCTGGCGCCGCGGTTCTCGCCATTCTGGGATTCACCTTGGGCGGATGGATGACTGGTGGCACGGCCGCCAAGCTGGCGGCACAGCAGGCTAATACCGCCGTGGTTGTAGCCCTTGCCCCGGTGTGTGTGAACAATTTCAAGTTGCAGCCCGATGCGTCCGTGCAGCTTGCCGCCTTCCAGGCGCTGTCGGGTTCCGACCGGACCAGCTTCGTCGAGAAGGGCGGCTGGGCCACGACGCTTGGCGGCAAAGACAATTCCTCGGCGATCACGCGGGCCTGTGCCGATTCAATTGCACTTCTGAAGGCGGCCGACCTTTAATCAGGATGGCTGCAACTGACCTGCCATCGGTGCGGTCGCTGATCGTCTTGCAAGGCAGCAAGATTGCCGGCTGGAACTTGTTTTCGTTCACCCCCCCGGCGGCGATCTATTTCCTCGACTTTGTGGCTTACCCGATCTTGATCCTGGTGTTTGCCAGTCTGTCGCTGGCCAATGCGGGGCGCGGCGGCGTGGCCTGCTTCATGGTGCTGGCAGCTGCCGGTTATTGCATGTGGACCCTCGCCGAGTATTTGATCCACCGCTTCGTCCTGCACCACCTGCCATACTTCCGCGGCATGCACGAGGTCCATCACGGCGACCCGCATGGACTGGTCGGAACACCAACGATCTTCTCGGTGCTGCTCTTCCTGTTTTTCGTCTTCTGGCCGCTGACCGCGGTACTCGGCGTCTTCGCGGCCTCGTCGATTTCAACCGGTTTGTTGTCGGGCTATTTCGCCTATGGCATCCTGCATTACACCATGCACCACTGGACCAGCGCCGGTCTCAAGCCGCTCCGGCAATTGAAACGCCACCATGCCATTCACCACCACGTGGACAGCCACCGCAACTATGGTGTGACCACCACCATTTGGGACCGCGTCTTCCATACGCTAAGGTAAAACGCCGCCGGTCACGCCGCCGGATTGACGACGCGCGAGCCCTCGGCGGCGAGCTTGGAGATGACCTCCAGCTTGATACGGTTGGCTTCGTCCAGACCGACATTCCAGGCGGAGATGCGCTGCTTGAAACCTTCATAGCTGCCAGCCTTCAGCCAGGCGGCCAGGGCCTCGTGCTCGGGCTTGGTGATTTCCTTCGGACGCTTGGCGGAAAGCCGGAACATGTTGGTCTGGAGCGCACCCTTCCAGACATGCACGAAGACCGCGCCATTGCGCTCGATGATGCCGACCGACAGGTCACCCCAAAGCCCCGCCGCCTTCTGGGCCGTCTCGAAGGCTACGCGTTCCTTGCGCAGCGCGTCGTTGCGTCCGTGTTGATCACTGTGACCGGACTTATGATCGGGCTTTCGGCTCTCGGCTGATTTGGGCGGGCTCATGTTGGTTCCTTTCTGGTTCGGCCAGCTGGCTTTCCGCGACGATGCGGTCAAAGGCCTCGGCCTCGTGTTTGATGCGGTAGGATGGCTCCCGGCCTTCGTTGGGCATCAGGCGGACAATCCGGTAGAGGCCGCCGGTCTGACCCTTGGGCGAACGCAAGTCCTTCAGGAGATGAAGTGATTGTCCCACCAAAAAACGGGCTGCCGCCATTCTACCTCACGCTGGTACAGGCGGGAGTGCTCGACTCTCTGCCAGCGGCGCCTGATAATGCCAGCCGATGGTCGCCCCTTATGCGCGCCACTTGCACAAATAGCGACCACTATCGCGCATTGGCTTGGTTATTTCCCGGCGATCTGATAAAGCGGCGGCGGAAGTTCCGGTTCAGCGATGATTGGCGCTTTTGGCGCCCTGTTTTCGAACCGCTGTCCACGCCATATCCCCTTACACACACTCCGGAGACCCAGTCATGGCATTCCCGCCGAATTATAATCAGGACCGCAGCAATCGGGCACGCGCCAAGGCCCGCAAGGCCCTCGACAAACAGCAGAAGCGCGAGGAAAAGGCGTCCCAGCGCAAAACGGAACGCCCGGATGACGAAGCCGCCGCCGCGCCCGTCAGCCAGACCAAGGATCAAAAGTAATGGCCCGCAAGAAAGAAAAAGTCATTGAAGGCTTCGTCATGTTCGACGTGGTCTATGAAGATGGCACCCGCAGTTCGCGGCGCAAGGTGGCGGCCGCCGAACTGGCGGGCCACGATGACGACACCCATGCGCGGACCGTGATCATGGATCAGGACCGCAAGATCGCCGAGATGTCGGGCAACAGCCGCGGCACCATCCGCAGCATCACGCGCTCGGACTCCTGAGGCCGCGGCGCAGTTCCGAGAAGGATACCAGCTGCTTCGCCTCCTCATCCCACAGGGTCAGCCTGACGCATTTCAGACTCTGCCACAACGACAATTTGCCGACATTGGCAAGTTCGGGATGATCGCGCAGCACCTTGGGCAGGCGGTGAAACGGAATCCGGCTGGACAGGTGATGCAGGTGATGGATGCCGATATTACCGGTGAGCCACATCAGCGGCTGCGGCAGATCATAGTAGGAGCTGCCGTGCAGGGCCGCTTCCGGGTGCGACCAGTCGGGCTGGTGCTCCCAGTAGGTATGCTCGAACTGGTGCTGGACATAGAACAGCCAGACGCCGATCGAAGCGCCAATCAGCACGATCGGCAGCTGGATGGCGAGAAAGGCACCAATGCCAACAACATAAATCAATAGCGCCGATGCCGCAGCGAGTCCCAGATTGGTGAACAGCGTGCTGAGCCACGGCATGGCGCCGCCACGCATCGAGCCAAAAGGAAGACGGTGCCGCAACAGAAAGAGATAGGCCGGTCCCAGTCCGAACATCACGACGGGATGCCGGTAGAGGCGATAGCGCAAGCGGCCACGCCAGCTCAGTGCCTGGTACTCGCGCACGGTGAGCGTATCGATGTCACCGATGCCGCGGCGGTCGAGATTGCCGGAACCGGCATGGTGCGAGGCATGGGCCTGGCGCCAATGGTCATAGGGGGTCAGTGTCAGCACACCAATGACCCGTCCCACCCAGTCGTTGGCGCGGCGCGATGAAAACAATGCGCCGTGGCCGCAGTCGTGCTGGATCATGAACAGCCGGACCATCAGTCCGGCAGCGGGAATGGCGGCGGCAACCGAAAGCCATATACTGATATGGCCGAGTAGCCACATCGCCGCCCACAGGCCGGCAAAGGGAATCGCGGTGACGGCGATTTCAAAGGCGCCGCGCAGATTGTCGGGATGACAGTAGGGCCTTAGCCGGGCCGGCCACAAGCGTGCGGTGACCGTCAAGTTCGTCTGCTTTTCAAGGGGAAATTACTCTATACAGCGCCTGGACCTTTCCAGCGCATGGGAATCGTCTAGCACGCATCCATGGCTGATTGGTGAAGTCTTTTTGTGGCCCTATCGGTTGTGCTTGTAATCTTGCGCCAAAGGGACTATGTAACCGCAATCGAGTTTCGGCCGATTGGCTCGGCGCCGCGCCATGTTGAACATGGTGCCAATGCCCTACCCCTCACATCCAGAACATCGATGGTTCGGCGCGCATGTTGCACGCCTGCGCCAGTACTTATTGCCTCGTGAAAGGAAAGTCATGCAAACAGGCATCGTAAAGTGGTTCAACTCGCAGAAGGGCTTCGGCTTCATTCAGCCGCAGTCCGGCGGACCGGACGTCTTCGTTCATATCAGCGCTGTCGAGCGTGCGGGCCTTTCGGGCCTGAACGAAGGCCAGAAGGTTTCGTATGAGATCGTCACCGACCGCCGCACCGGCAAGTCGTCGGCTGATCGCCTGCAGACCACCGCCTAAGGGAACAGTCTTGTAAAGACCGGCCGACCGCGGATGTACCGGCGGTTGGTCTGAACTGGATCGTGGCTGGTGCTCCCCGGCGTTCGCGCCGGGTCGATAGCGCCAGCCGAAAGGAGCCGCGTTCTTCCCATGAAGGACGCGGCTCCGTTCATCTTGCGGCTACCGTAATTCCTGCTGCTCGCAGACTTCGCAAAGGAAATCGCCCATGGCTGCCGCTGCCAATCTTTTCATGTTCAGGTCCGCCACGACGGCTGCCCTGCATGGTTTCGCCGCCGAGCCGAAAGGCGCCAGGCTGCCCGAGAAATACGCGCCGTGGGATGCCATCGGCGTGCTGAGGCCCGATCAGACGCCACCCCATGGCCTGGCGCGCGCCGCCATCGAATCCGGCGTCGCCGCCAATGGTTACCAGATGTGGCGGAAGAAGAAGGCCTGACATTCACCGGCCACCCTCGGTGGCCAAGACAGATCGTTTGAAGGAGTATTCATGCAGGTTTTCGTCCGCGACAACAATGTCGACCAGGCTCTCAAGATCCTCAAGAAGAAGATGCAGCGCGAGGGCCTGTTCCGCGAATTCAAGCAGCGCGGCGCCTATGAAAAGCCGTCGGAGAAGAGAGTGCGCGAGAAGGCCGAAGCCATCCGCCGTGCCAAGAAGCTCACCCGCAAGAAGCTGCAGCGTGAAGGCGTTCTCCCCATGCCGAAGCCCAAGCCGCGCCCGGAACGCAAGCCGGACCTGTTCCGTCAGGACCGCCCGTCAACGGCACCCTCGCCGCTGATCGCCAACGCCGCACCGGTGGCTGGCAGGTAGGTAATCCGAATTCCGGCGCCTACCCGTTCCATGGACCGTGGTGGGCGCCTTCTTCTCCGATGCGCTCGAAGCCGTGGGCGCCGAAAAAGTCGCGCTGGCCCTGAATGAGATTGGCCGAGCCGCGGCCCTGGCGGTAGCTGTCGAAATAGGCCAGCGCCGATGACAGGGCCGGAACCGGGGCGCCTGCCTCCGCCGCCGCAGCCACCGCATGGCGGAGTGCCCCATGGCTTTCCTTCATCATCGCCACGAAATCCGGTGCCAGCAGCAGATTGCCCTTGCCACCGGTAGCCGAAAAGGCTCCGGCGATGCGGTCGAGGAACTGCGAGCGGATGATGCAGCCCGCCCGCCAGATTTTGGCGATCACCGGCATCGGCAGGTTCCACTTGTAGCCGGCGGAGGCCTGCTCCATCACCGCGAAGCCTTGCGCATAGGCGGCGATCTTTCCGGCATAGAGTGCCGCCTCCAGCTGGGCGATGAAGGCGCTGCGATCCGGCGGCTCAAGCGGCGTCCGGGCGATGCCATAGAGGGCTTCGGCGCGCTCGCGCTCCGCCTTCATCGATGACAGGCTGCGGGCGGCGACGGCGGCTTCGATGGCGGTGGCCGGAACGCCCAGCGTCTGGGCCTCGATCACCGACCATTTGCCAGTGCCCTTCTGGCCGGCCCGGTCGAGAATCACATCGACCAAGGGCTTTCCCGTCTTGACATCATCCGTACCCAGAACAATACCGCTGATCTCGATCAGGAAGGAATTGAGACGGCCCTTGTTCCAGCGGTCGAAAATGGCGCCAATCTCCTTGGCGCCCATGCCCAGCCCATCACGCAGAATGCCGTAGATCTCGGCGATCATCTGCATGTCGGCATATTCGATACCGTTGTGAATGGTCTTGACGAAATGGCCTGCCCCGTCGTTGCCCAGCCAGGCGCAGCAGGATTCACCGTTGAACTTCGCGGCGATGGCGTTGAGGACCTTTTCGACACGGGCGTAGGACTGTTCGGTGCCGCCCACCATGATCGAAGGACCGTGGCGCGCGCCCTCCTCGCCGCCCGACACGCCCATGCCGATGAAGGTGATGCCGGAGCCGTCGAGGCCTGCAAAGCGGCGGATGGTATCGTGGAAATTGGCATTGCCGGCATCAATGATGATGTCGTTGGCGGCCAGCAGCGGGCGCAGCAGGGCGATCTGTTCGTCGACCGGATCACCGGCTTTCACCATGATGATGACCGGGCGCGGCGGCTTGATGGCGGCGGCAAATTCGGCCAGCGTCTGGCACGGCACGATGCGCGAGGCGAGGCCGCCTGCCCCGGCGTGGAATTTGGCGGTGGTTTCCGTGGTGCGGTTGAAGACCGCGATGGGAAAGCCCTTCTCGGCGATGTTGAGCGCCAGATTGGCCCCCATGACACCCAAGCCGATCAGCCCTATTTCCGCCTGTGCCATGGTTGCCGCTCCTCACGCCATCGAAAAATGATCCGCCTTGAATACGGTGTGGAAGATGCGCCCGTCAAACATCTTCACCAGTTCGGCGGTTTCCTCGCGGCTGCGGTTGCGCACCTCCGATTTCAAGGCAAGGTCGATGGCCTCAAGGCTGGGGTAGCGGATGGCCAGCACCATCTCATAGTGAGGCTCATCGGTGTCGGCCTGGTGCTGGCGCAGCACGCGCACGTCTTCAGCACCCGGAAACTGCCGCCAAAGCGGAATGAGGCGCTCATGCACGAAGCTTGTAAATGCCGCGTCAAGGCCCGGCTTCACACGGCCCTCGAAGAAGGCACAACGGATATACATTCGGAAACTCCATGGGAATGAGGGCGCGGCATGGCTCCCACACCGCGCCCCGGTCAGAGCCGTGAGATTACATCTTGCCCCAGATCTTCTTGTATTCGTCGCGGTAGCCGTTGCCCGGATCAAAAGTATTCATCGGGCCGCCGTCGAATTCGACGTTGGCCTTGGTTACCACATGGAGCGGCGACACGTAACCCGACCAGGCCTCACCGGCGATGGCGCGGTTCAGTTCGTCGACAAGCTGCCAGCCTTGCAGGTTCAGCGGCTCGGCAACGGTTGCCGCCTGATACTGGCCGGCGCGGATGCGCTGATAGGCTGATTCGGAACGATGCAATTAGTTTCATCTATATATCTGAAAATAAAAGAAAATATGAGATTCAAAAAAAGATATGGTGGCTGCAAATGGGAGCGGTGTTGCGTTCTCCGTAGTGATCATCACGTTCCCTCACTGGCATCCATGCTGAGTCGTTTTGATGCACGGCCTGTAATCATGTTCTTTTGGTCCCAGTCATCAAGTTCGGATGCGGGGTAAAGAACGGCTTTGCCGATTTTGACGAAGGTGGGACCAATCCTCATTGCTCGCCAGTTTCGCAACGTGCCCACCGAGATCCCGCCCCGATAGCGTTCTGACACTTCCTCTGCAGTCAGATATTTCCTCTCTTCCATCGAAATCTCCACTTAATGCAGCGCTCGCGAGAACCGTCGCTGTGCGCTCTGATCAAACTTCACCAAATGCGACGCGGATCAGGTTCGATCAGGTTCCAGAATTTTGGATCACGTTGTCGCACGGCTATGAATGGGAGCTGATTTCCGGGAAGGGAAGAGCCGAAACCGCAGTGTAGTGGCTGCGGATATTGTCGGATATAAAACGGACATTTTTCAGTTTAATAGAAGCGTCGCGCCGCCGAGCAAACTACGGGGCGTGTTCTTAGCTTTTTTCCGGGCACCGCATCGGTAGTGGCTAGTGTCACGACGCGCCTGAGTCAGCCCATGTTTGGCGGATGGAGGCGAGGTAACCGGCGCGGTCCCGCTGCATGGCTTCGATCTCTTCCGGCGGAGCGGCGGTCTCTTCATGCTGCGCCGCCCACAGGATCATCTCATAGAGCATGGGTGCTAGATCGGCGCCTCTTTGGGTCATGCGATAGGTGAATCGCCGCGCATCGGCGATATCCCGGCACCGTTTCAGCAAACCGTGCGCCTCAAGCCGCGCCAGGCGCTGAGTCAGGATGTTGGAAGCGATACCCTCTCCACCCTCCAGCAATTCGCCAAAGCGGGTGCGTCCCTTGAGCAGAAGATCGCGAACGATCAACAGCGTCCAGCGGTCCCCGAAAATCTCCAGGGACACGTTCAGGGGGCAGTCCGACCGCCGTTTGGGGAAGGCTTCGCTGGGCATATTCCTCATGTAGCAATATCACTTGCATTTTGCAATTGAATATGGGATTGCTTGCGAAAGACAAGTGAATTTGGAGTGATCATGGGGTCTGGCAGCACCGAGATATTAGCTGAGCGGGTCCGCGTCGGCCTCGATCGACCGATCATCGTAAAGCGCATGTTTGGCGGCCTGACCTTCATGCTCGATGGCAACATGCTTTGCTGCGTCTCGACTGGGCGACACGCTACGGTCGGAACCAAGGCTGGTCGGGGCACGCTCTTGACCTAACTCTGACATCAGCGGGCGATCCCAAAAAAGCTCTTGACTTAGAGTGCGCTCTAAGAAGTAGTCATGACGCGTCGTGACGAGACAAAGGTAAACATGAAGATTGGTGAACTCGCAAAGCTGTCTGGGCTGTCGGCATACACGATCCGTTACTATGAGCGAATCGGGCTGCTCCCCTATGCTGATCGGGACCAATCAAGCCAGCGAGACTACGACGCATCGATCCTGATCTGGATTGAATTTCTCGGTCGCTTAAAAACGACTGGAATGCCGATCCGGGACATGCTGCGCTATGCGAAGCTTCGGGAAGCCGGTTCGATGACAGGAGCCGAACGGCGTGAACTGCTCGCGAAACATCGCGAGCGCGTCCGGGTGCATGTCGCCGAGCTGCAAGCCTGCCTTCTCGTCCTCGACACCAAAATTGCTGGCTATGCCAGCTCGGAACAGAGGATGAAAGATTATGACGCAAAACCAGCACGTCGGCGAAAGCCGACTGGAACGAGGGACACGCGCCCTCTCTGAAATCGACGGAAAGGCCGGTGAGAATGTCGTCTCTGCTCTCGCGGATATCGCGCCAGACTTCGCCCGCTACCTGATCGAATTTCCCTTCGGCGATATCTATTCCCGGCCTGGTCTCGATCTTCGGTCCCGCGAGATCGCGACCATCGCCGCGCTGACAGCGATGGGCAACGCCGTCCCGCAACTGAAAGTTCATATCGAGGCCGGCCTGAATGTCGGCCTCACCCGTGACGAGATCACTGAAATCATCATGCAGATGGCCGTCTATGCGGGCTTTCCTGCCGCGCTCAATGGCCTGTTCGCGGCCAAGGACGCCTTCGCCCATCGCAATGCGACAAATGTGCATTCAGGACAGGAGCAGGCGGCATGATGACTGTCCTGCGCACCCTTGTCACCAGCAGCGCACTTGCCCTGGCCACGGCGGCATCTCCTATTCCTTCGGCTTTGCCTGCCTCCGCGCAGGCATCGTCGGCCACCCCGGTGAAGCTTTGGGATGGTTTCAACTCTCCGGTCGGCATGGCTTTCGACGCTGCCGGAAACCTCTATGTCGCGGAATGGGGAGCCGGGCGCGTCTCCCGGATCGATCCGGCGGGCGTCCGTTCGACATTCGCGGACGGTCTTGCCGGCCCCTCAGGATTGGCGATTGGCGCTGACGGCACGATCTATGTCGCCTCCTATTCCCGCGACGAGGTCTACCGCTTCACGCCGGATGGTGCGCGCAGCGTCTATGTAACCGGCCTTGCGACACCGGCCGGCATCGGCTTCGACCACGCCGGGAGACTGCTGATCGCCAATCGCCGCACCAATCAGATTCTCGTCGTGACCGCGGATGGACGGCTGCAACCAGTTATCGAAGGTTTGCGAACACCGGTTGGCGCGGTACAGACGCCGGACGGCGGCTATGTCGTTTCCAATATTGGTGGCGGCGTCACGATCATTCGCCCGGACGGTACCCGCATCGAGGCTGGCGAGGCGTTCGCAACGCCCGGACCCGGCGTGGCGATCACCAAAGAAGGACGCGTATTCGTGGTCGATTACGGCGGTACAACCGTTCGGGAAATCCTGCCCAGCGGAGAATCCCGCATCGTCGCGGATGGCTTGAGAAGCCCTGTTGGCCTTACGGTTGCACATGACGGCGCATCCTTGTTGGCCGCAGCGTGGGGTGACGGAACGATTTATCGGATACCAGTCAGCCTAAAACTCAACTAGAGGCGCGCCAATGGATAACATGGTCAGAATAAATGGGGTTGGCGGCGCGGACAGGCTGGAGGTCGAGCCACACGCACCGCAGGAACCGGGCACTCCGCCCGACAGCGGACAATCAACCCAGGCCATTCCGTTAGTTGATTCAAGTTCAGCCGCCATCTGCGCCGTGGCCGCCGGATCGATTGAAGACATGTCGATCAGGAGCTTTGATGGCGTGCCCGATAGCGCCACGCCTTTCGCACCAAACACCGCCTGGCGCACGATATCGGCATGGTTCAGGCTGAGGATCACGAAGTCCGAGCGCTCTGCCGCATCGGCTGGCGACTTTGCAGCCTTGGCACCCCTGCTCACCAGCACCGCGACCTTGGCCGCATCGAGATCGAAAACTTCCAGGTCATGCCGGCATTCGAGGAGACGCGTGGCGATGGCGCTTCCCATGATCCCGGCGCCGATGATGGCGATGCGTTTGGCCATGTCAGGAATTCCCGTTGTGCAAATAATTCACGGCCCTCGCTACGATCTCATGGGGCGGCAGAGCGATGTCGATGGCGATGGCCGGTTCGTCCCTACCCGGAGCTTCGAGTGTGGCCAACTGGCTGTCGAGCAGCGTTGGCGGCATGAAGTGGCCCTTGCGTTCGGCGATGCGGCGCGCCAGCAACTCACGAGTCCCTTGCAGAAACACAAAGGAAACCGGCCTTCCCGCAGCCTTGCTGATCGCCAGCCGATAGGATTTTTTCAACGCCGAACAGGCGGCGATGGCGCCATCGTCACCTTTCAGGGCCTCGCCGATACGCGCCAGCCACGGCCAGCGGTCGGCATCTGTCAACGGCGTTCCCGCCGACATCTTGGCGATGTTTTCCGGCCCATGCAGGCGGTCGCCCTCGATGAAGCGCGCGCCAAGCCGCTCGGCGATGGCCACGCCGACGGTGGTCTTGCCGCAACTGGCGACGCCCATCACCACGGCAGCGCCGGTGAAGGGTTCAGAGGACCGAGGTAATGCCGCCGTCGACATAGAGGATGTGCCCGTTCACAAAGGAGGATGCGTCTGAAGCAAGGAAGATAGCGGCGCCGGTCAACTCATCGACATTGCCCCAGCGCCCGGCTGGCGTGCGCTTTTCGAGCCAGCCGGAGAATTCCGCATTGTCGACCAGCGCCTGATTGAGCGGCGTCTTGAAATAGCCGGGACCGATGGCGTTGATCTGCAGGCCATGCTTTGCCCAATCGGCGCACATGCCCTTGGTCAGCATTTTCACCGCCCCCTTGGTTGCGGTATAGGGCGCTATCGAGGGCCGGCCCAATTCGCTCTGCACCGAGCAGATGTTGATGATCTTGCCACGGCGGCGCTTGATCATGTGGCGGGCCACCGCCTTGCCAACGAGAAACACACTCTCGACATTGACGCGCATCAGTTCGCGCCATTTCTCTATTGGGTAATCCTCGAGTGCAGTGCGGAACTGCATGCCGGCATTGTTCACCAGAACGGCGATAGGGCCGACGTCCTTCTCGATTCCGTCGACAGCGGCGATCACCGCCTGCTCATCAGTGACATCAAAGGCCGCGCCATGGACCTTGGCGCCTGCCCTTTCGAGTTCGGCGCGGGCCGCTTCGAGCCGCGCGGGATCGCGGCCATTGATGACGATTTCAGCACCCGCCGCTGCCAGTCCCTTCGCCATGGCAAAGCCGATGCCCTGACTGGAGCCGGTCACCAGGACGATGCGGCCTTCGAGACGAAAGAGATCGAGCGACATGGGAATTCCACTCCAGGACAGGGAGATTGCGGCTGGTCTTGACCTTTTTATAGCGCGGAGGCTATCATGTTATCGATAACATTGACAAGAGCATCAAAGGCCAACCCGATGAAAGCCATCGTCATTCACAAGGCTTATGACCTGCGCATCGAAGAGCGCGAGGTGAATGCACCCGGCCCCGGCGAAGTGTTGGTGGCCATCCGGCGTGGCGGCATCTGCGGTTCCGACCTGCACTATTACCGGCATGGCGGATTCGGCGTCATCCGCTTGCAGGAGCCGATGATCCTCGGGCATGAAGTGGCAGGCGAGATCGCCGCCATCGGCTCTTCCGTCCGTGGACTGAAGATCGGCGATCTTGTGGCGGTCAGTCCGTCGCGGCCCTGCGGCACCTGCCACTATTGTCAGAAGGGCCAGCAGAACCACTGCCTCGACATGCTGTTCTATGGCAGCGCCATGCGCATGCCCCATGTGCAAGGCGCGTTCCAGCAGTCGCTGGTGGCGCTGGATTCGCAATGCCATGTGGTGGCAGCGGGCATCAGCCCGGAGGAAGCGGCTTTTGCCGAACCCTTCGCGGTGACGCTGCATGCCGTCGTGCGCGCCGGTTCGCTGGCCAACAAACGGGTTCTGGTTACCGGCTGCGGCCCCATCGGAGCACTTGCCATTGTCGCGGCGCGCCTTCACGGCGCCCGGGAGATCGTCGCAACCGACGTCTCGGACTATACGCTGGGCCTTGCGGTCAAGATTGGCGCTGACCACGGCATCAATGTTGCAGATGGCCCCCAAGCCATGGCGGGCTACAAATTCAACAAGGGATATTTCGATGTGATGATCGAGGCATCCGGCAACGAGGCGGCATTGCGCAACGGCCTTGAATGCTTGCAGCCACGCGGCATTCTCATCCAGCTTGGCCTTGGCGGCGATGTCAGCCTGCCGCAGAATTTGGTCGTGGCAAAGGAAATCGAAATCCGCGGCTCGTTCCGTTTCCACGAGGAGTTTGCGCTCGCCGTCGATTTGATCAACCGGCGCCGCGTTGATCTCAGTCCCCTGCTCACCGGGGTTCTGCCGCTTGAAGATGCGGTCAAGGCCTTCGACCTCGCCTCCGACCGGTCGCGCGCCATGAAAGTGCAGATCGCTTTCTAAACTCAGGCGCTTTGGCGGGCGATGACGCCATAATCAGTGATGATGGTTTCGGAGGCCACCGGGCGGCCCAGGCGTTCACCTTCGATGGCGCGCAGCAGCAGATCGCCCGCCCGGTTGCCGATGTCATAGCAATGCACGCCCACCGTGGTGATCGCCGGATAGCAACAGCTTGCGACCTCGAAATCACCGAAGCCCGCGATGGCGATGCGTTGCGGCACCGGCCAGTTGCGGCGGTGACACTCCATCACCGCGCCAAAGGCCGAGAGATCGGAAACGCAGATCGCCGCCTCGACCTCGGGCCATTGCTCGATCAGCCGCACGATGGCCTCGCCACCCTGCTGCATGGAAATGGGCGGTTCGCCAAACGAGATGATGCGGCTGGCGGGCAGGCCCAGTCCGGCGATGGCCGCTTCAAAGCCCGCCCGGCGGTCGGCGCCGCGCGTATCGCGGTTGCTGGTGCCGCCAATGAAGGCGATGCGGCGGTAGCCCTTGCCATGGAGATATTTCACCAGTGCCGCCGAAGCCTCGGCGTTGGAAAAGCCTACCACATGGCCAACTGGAGAGCGCGGCAGATCCCAAGTTTCGACCACCGGAATGCCCGACTGTTGGAGAAGCTTGCGGCCGCGCGGCGTGTGACGGCCGCCAGTCACGACAATGGCCTCCGGCCTCCGCCGCAGCATCGACTCGATCAGCTCCTCCTCCTTGTCGACCGAATAGCCGGTATAGCCAAGCAGCAGTTGCAGACCCGATCCCGCCAGCGCATCGGTCAGTCCGCGCGCTGTATCGGCAAAGTTTGAATTGTTGATCGAAGGGATGAGTGCTGCGACGAAGCCGGTGCGCTTCGAAGAAAGGCTGCCCGCCGACTGGTCGAGCACGTAGCCCAAGTCCTCGACCGCCTTCATGATGCGTTGGCGGGTGGCAGGCGCAATCGAGGCACCGTCCTTCAGGGCGCGCGACACCGTCATGGCCGAGACGCGGGCGTGCCTGGCCACGTCAGCCATGGTCGGCGGCGGCACCTTGGATTTCGGCGGAGACGATCCCGGCATGGGATACAGGGGCCTTTTCTGTTGCACCCGCAATTGTTATCGATAACGTAGCCGGTCAGCAATGGAAAGCAACGGAGAGATTTCATGTTCTTTGGCGCCGTAGAAGGAACCGGGTTCGAGGTTTTCGATCCACGCTTCTCATCCTGCCTGATTGGCCATGCCCGCGTCGAGCGGCTGTGGACCGGGGCACGCTGGGCGGAGGGACCGGCGTGGTTTGCCGCCGGGCGCTATCTCGTCTGGTCCGACATCCCCAACAACCGCATGTTGCGCTATGATGATTGTGACGGTTCGGTGTCGGTGTTCCGCCAGCCGTCGAACAATTCCAATGGCAACACGGTCGACGCACAAGGCCGGCTCGTCACCTGCGAGCACCTCGGCCGCCGCGTTACGCGCACCGAACACGATGGTTCGATCCGCGTGATTGCCGATCAGTACAAGGGCAAGCGCTTCAACTCGCCCAATGATCTGGTGGTGAAGTCCGACGGCTCGATCTGGTTCACCGATCCGTCCTATGGCATTCTTTTCGACTACGAGGGCGGCCGCGCGGAGAGCGAGATCGGCGCCTGCCATGTCTATCGCGCCGATCCTGAGTCTGGCGAGGTCACCATGGTGGCCGATAATTTCGACAAGCCCAACGGGCTGGCATTCTCTCCTGACGAGAAGTTCCTCTATATCGCCGACACTGGCGTCACCCACAAGGACAATGGCCCAAAGCATATCCGCAGGCTTGACGTGCATGGCGACGGGCGCACGCTTGGGTCATCGACAGTCTTCGCCGACTGCACGGCGGGATTGTTCGACGGCTTCCGTATCGATGCCGAAGGCCGCATCTGGACCAGTGCCGGAGACGGCGTCCACTGCTACGATCCCGACGGCACGCTGATCGGCAAGGTGAAGATTCCGGAGCTGGTGTCGAATGTCTGTTTTGGCGCGCCGCGCCTCAACCGGCTGTTCATCACCGGCACGACATCGCTCTACTCGCTCTATCTGGCGATCAACGGCCGTCGCGGAGGCTGACGAAATAGTCATCGTGGCCAACCTGGCCACCCTTCATGGCGATCTCCAGACCGTCGAAGGGTCCGCCATGAATCTGGCAAAGTGGCGAGCCGGGTGTCGCCTGCAGCGGATAGCGCGTGGTCAGTGCCAGCGCATCAAGAGCACCCAGCGCGTGACTTGAGGTATCACCGCCGGCGATGATGGCGCGCCTGAGTCCCGCCTGTTCGATCAGTATACGGATTATTTTGCCGAGCGCCGCGCCAATGCGGTTGCGGGCTGGCGGGTCGAGATCACGGCGGCGGCCGGTGGCAGCACCCAGTGCGGTGCAGATGATGACGCTGCGGCCCGACGTGAGCGACTGCATGGCTTGGGCAGTGGCGCGGCGTATGGCTTCGCCATTGCCTTCGACGGAGAGCGAGAGAGGATCGACCTCCACACCGTCGAAGCCATGGGCCAGGGCGTGGCGGATCTGGCGTTCGGTGGTTGGTGAGCAGCTTCCCGAGACGGCGGCGATGCGATCAGCCGCGCCCAACGGCGCAAAGGCCGCATGGCCCACTACCTGCCCTGTTTTCGCCCATGCCCGCAGCAAAGCATATTCGACACCCGACGAACCGGCCACGAAAGGGCCGTGTCGCAGGAGGAATTCCCCAGCCGCAAGCTGGGTGGCCCGATCGGCGACGTCGAAGAACACGATGCCGGACTGGTTTCCGCCATCATAGAGTGAGACCGGAATCGCTGTCTGCAATGCCAGATGCAGCGTCAGATCAGACTCGGTCATGGGTGTTACGGGGTGGCGGCTCATCACCGGATGGCGGTCGATGCGATAGACCTTGCCCTGATAGGCGGCGAAGAGATGCCCGAAGGCCGTGTAGCGCTTCAGTTGCGGCGCGCCGACGACCAACGGCACCATGGCCTGGCGGAACAAGTCACTGCCAATGTCGATAGCCTTGCCGATACTGCCAAGCGTGGGACTCGAATCGAAGGTGGAACACACCTTGTAGTGGCAGTACGCGGCGCCAAGACCCTTCAGCCACGACAGGGCGGGCCGCAGGTTTTCCTCCATCCATTCCGGCGTCTGGCTGCGGCTGGTTCCGGCCAGGCCAACGGCTTGATAATCCGTGAACTGACGATATTCGCTGCTGGAAGGCATGCGCGTGAACAGCACCGTTTTCACACCATGGGAGGCCAGCGCCTCCATGACATCGGTGGAGCCGGTGAAGTCATCGCCATAGTAGCTGAGCAGCATGGCGTCAGGCGTCCTTGCCATCACCGAATTTTTTCAGCGATTGGGCAAGTTCCGGGTGGTCCCTGGCGTAGACTTCAAGCGCTATGCCCTTGACCGCCGCCTCCCAGCCCTGTTTCACGGCGCGCACGCCCGCCGCTGGACCGCCGGGATGGCTGACGATGCCGCCGCCGCAGAGATAGAGCAGGTCCTGGGTTTGTCCGGTGCGCGCATAGGTCTCCGGCGCCTGACCGCCCCACTGACCGGACCCGGCGACAGGCAAGGCGCAATCATCGGGCGAGAAGATCGGCGTGGTCACGGCCTTGAAAGAGTCGACGAAGCTGTCGTCCGGCTCCCAATACTTCACCTTGATGCCGTTGATCTGAAACTGATCGACGCCGAGCAGGCGCCAGAACTGCTGGTAGACGCTGAAGTCCATGCCGAGGCCCGGATGACGGGTCAAGATGTCCCAGCCATTGCGATGGGCGTGCAGCACGAGGCCTGAGCGCTTGCGCAGGAAGGACATGCCGCCGAAGCCAATGGAATTGATGTTGACCACGGCGCAATTGCCGCCAGCCTTCAGCACCAGATCATGGTTGCGCATCATCTCGTCGGGATCGGCATGGGAAATGCCGAAGGCATACATGACCTTTTTGGCCGTCCTCTGCTCATGGTCGAGGATGATCGGCATGATCACCCTGACGCGCTCGGCAAGCGGCGAATAGGCCGGGCTCATCAGCTTCTCATCGTCCTTGATGAAGTCGGCTCCGGCCTCGACGAGGCCACGTACCAGTTCCGCCGTTTCATGGGGCCTGAGGCCCAGCGCTGGCTTGACGATTGTGCCGATGATCGGCCGGTCCTGCACGCCGGTCAGCGCGCGGCTGCCTTTCACGCCGAACTGCGGGCCGGGATGGATGCCGCGAAAGGCTTGCGGCAGTTTCAAACCAACGACGCGGATACCGGTGAAGCCCTTGATCGCATAGATGCCATTGATGGCGATGGTCAGCAGTGCTGAAAGATCGGTGCCGATGGCGTCGAGCGGAAACTCGATGTCGGCGTCAGCGCGTTTGAACGGTCCTGGCCCGCCATCGGGAAATGATGGCACGGCCACGGACTCCAGCGGGCGGATGGCGGTAACCCGCGCCGCCACCCGGGCTTTCAATTCCGCGGTCTCGCCGGGTACATCCACAAATGTGCCGGTCGACTGGTCGCTGGCGATCTTGGCGGCGAGTTGTTCGACGCTGCCGGCTGTCTCGATGCGGTAGGTGAGCGTAATCACGTCTGGCATGGCTTTGCCGAATATCCGTTTATCGGTATCATGAGCATACCTGTTGGGCCTCGGAAACAAAATGCAATCGGAACGCATCATACGCCGGAAACTGTCGGACGAAGTGCTTGACCGTTTGAAGCGGTTGATCACCAGCGGCGAACTGCGCGCAGGCGATGAGCAACATGGGGCTCATTTCCATCCATCACGGTGAACATGCCAGGGTTCTCGAGATCACCGCCCAGTCGATCATCCGCCAGGTGGACCAGACGGCCCACATCATGCTGTCGCGCTCCTCTGACAGCCTCGAGCATCTGAAGAACGCCCGGCTTTTCTTCGAGCGCGGCATGGTCCGCGAAGCGGCGGTCAGGGCTACGGCGGACGACGTCGCCGCATTGCCTCAAGTGATCCGCTGGATGCTCGCGGCGATTTCAGCGGGTTCGAAGACTTTCTTCCAGTCATCGCGCATCAGGGCGGGCTTGCCGAACTTGATGGCCTTGTTGCAGGCATCGGAGAACACACCGGGTTGCTCCTTGAAAATCACCGCGCCGAGAATGTTCATGTGGCCGAGGAGAAAGTCGCGCGCTGCTTCCGCTGGAACGCCGCGGCGCACCACTTCGTCCATGGCCTCGCGCATGACGTCGAGCAGCGAGGCGCAGACGGTTTCTGAAAGGCCAGGCTCCAGCAGTGCCATCTGTTCCACCGTGACGCGGTGCGAACGCATCACCGGCGCCCAGATCAGCCGGGCGATTTCCTCGCCCATGGCATAGGCGCTGTCAGGTCCCTGCATCAGGGCGCTGACGATATGCTGTTTTGCCGCAATGCCGCCGAAGCGGTCTTTCTGGGCTTGCGGCTCGGTTTCGTCGTTGAAGATTGGCGGATGGCAGGGGTGGGTGACGAAATAGATCAGGTCGTCGCGCTTTGGCAGATGGCCCGCGAAGGGTGCGGCGGCGTCGAGGACGATCACCATCATGCCCGGCTGCAACAGGCTGGAAATCGACGCGGCGACCTTGCCGATAGCGGTATCGGGCACGGCCAGGATGGCCACGTCCGCTCCTGCAAGGATTGACG